>DASRQK010000060.1:0-2991 GCA_035645875.1 Sphingobacteriaceae bacterium
TCGATGATCAGCTCCCTGCGGTCTGTACGGATGTAAAGGCTATCAAAGCCGACTTTGTACAGGGATTCCGGAATTTCCAGCTCATAACGGCCCATACTCATTAGCATATTTCCGGTATAAAAGAAACGCGCACTGTCTTGATACGAAGTCGAGTCGATCAATACATCCTCCATGATTAAATCGACCCCCTGAAAATCAAAGCGATTGCGGATCGAGTCTCGTTGCTTTTCGAAGGTAAAATCGATATCCAGCACACCGATCTGACCGATTTGAACCTGCGCTAAAGAACCCAATTGAAGCCCCGTTTTTTCTTCCAAATCGGTGCTGAGCGTATCGTTATACGCCTGATATTTATTCCTTAATGTAACCCGGGGCGCATGGACCAATACCTCTTTAATCTCCAGTCTTTGCCCAAAAACGGCCTGTCGGATATCGAGGCCTTTGATGTGCAGCAGCTGCACTTCCGCGTCCACCACATTATCGGGCGCCTTCCGTCGTCTTTCCAATGCGGCATACACAACCGAATCCGAAATCAGTTTTAAGTTTGTCAATTCCGCACTACCCGTCAATAGGTTCAAGGAGAGCTCTTCGTATTCGATCCTATACAGGCTATCCGTGGAAGACAATACCGCTTCTTTCAGCTGTTGATCCAAAATAGGCTTCCAGCGGCTACTGAGATACCAAGCAGTTCCACTGCCCAAAAGGAATAAACCGGCCAGGATTCCGATAAGCCATTTCCATTTTGCTTTCATGCGTTGCGCTTTTAAGTCATTCCTTAGTTTCTGGTTTCATTTCCGTGGTAGATGCTCAAATAGCTATCATACCGACTGGCTGCGATCGATCCTGCTTCCACCGCATCCTTGACGGCACAATCCGGCTCGGTCAGGTGTTGACAATTGTGAAATCGACATTGGTTCAATAAGGCCCTCATTTCTGGAAAATAATGCGCTAACTCTGTGGGGTTTATGTCAATAATGCCAAATTCCTGTATTCCTGGCGTATCAATTAATTGACCCCCAAAAGGAAACTCTATCATCTCTGCAAATGTTGTTGTATGCCTCCCTTTATCGGACCAATCCGAAATTTCAGCCGTTCTCAGGGCAGCCTCTGGACAGAGTCTGTTTATCAAAGATGACTTACCAACACCGGAATGACCTGATAACAAGATCGTCTGGTCTTTAAACTCCTGAACTAACCCTGCTATATTCGTGCCAGCTAATGCCGACACCCGAAAACAGGGGTAGCCTATCCGTTCGTATAGTTGCTGGTAATCATCCAATATCTCTAATCCTTCCTCACTAAACAGGTCCAGCTTATTGAAAATAATATGGGCAGGGATGCTGTAAGCCTCGGCCGTCACTAAGAATCGATCTATAAACCCCATGGAAGTCGGGGGAGAGGCCAGGGTGACCACTAAAAAAGCTTTGTCAATATTAGCGGCAATAATTTGAGCATGCTTAGAGAGGTTCACCGATTTACGGATGATGTAATTTTTTCGATCATATAAATGGGTGATCACCGCAGTCTCTTGCCCCGGTTCCGGAACAATATCCACCCAGTCCCCCACTGCGATGGGATTGGTCGTGCGAATTCCTTTTGTCCTGAATTTTCCTTGGATTCGGGATTGATACACTTGCCCATCAGGCACCCTGACTTGATACCAACTGCCTGTAGACTTTGTGACCAATCCTTTTAACATGCGCATTGAATTTTTGATAATGGTTTCTGCATAAATGCATCTGGTACAATTATCGGAAAAATAATCCATACTATTGCGCCTTGATTCCCCGCGAAAACTCGTGCTTTTTCGCTACATTTGTTTTAAACTAATGCAGAATAAAGTGAAGAAATTATTTCTATTGGATGGGATGGCTTTGATCTACCGTGCTTATTTCGCCATGAGTAAAAATCCCAGATTTACAGCCAGCGGCGTGAATACTTCGGCCATAATGGGCTACGCCAATACCTTATTGGAAGTCTTAAAGAACCAAAATCCCACGCATATCGCCGTCGTTTTCGATACGGAAGCGCCGACCAATCGCCATGAAGAAATGGAAAGCTACAAGGCTAATCGTCAAACCATACCAGAAGATTTAGCTGCTTCTATTCCCTATGTGTTCCGCTTGACGGAAGGTTTCAACATTCCGGTATTGACCCTGGATGGGTATGAAGCGGATGACATTATAGGCACATTAGCCAAGCAAGCGGAGCAGGAAGGCTTCACGGTCTACTGCATGACGCCGGATAAGGATTTTGCACAGTTAGTTTCTGAACAAATATACATTTACAAACCCGCTCGTATGGGCAATGGTGCTGAGATATTGGGTGTCAATGAGGTCTTGGAAAAATGGGAGATTAGTGATGTTCAGCAGGTGATCGATATTTTGGGCCTTTGGGGAGATGCGGTAGATAATATTCCTGGGATTCCGGGAATTGGGGAGAAAACCGCTAAAAAGCTCATCAAGGAGTACGGATCCATGGAGAATATCATCGCCAATAGTGCCCAGCTGAAAGGAAAAATGCGTGAAAATGTTGAAACTTTCGCGGAGCAAGGCCTGCTTTCCAAGCGGCTCGCAACGATTCAGTTGGACGTGCCGATCGCGGTCGATCTTCAGAAATTGGAGTTGCAAGAGCCCGATCGAGCCACGCTCGAGCCCCTATTCGCGGAATTGGAATTTAGAACGCTCGGAAAACGCGTGTTCGGAGAGGATTTCAGCGTCTTGGGAGCAGGCGATTCCAAAGCGGGGCAGATGGATCTCTTCAATGCCCCTTCCGAACACTCAGCTGCTGCCTCCTCGGAGCCGGATGGGTCTGTCTCTCCGGCAGCTTCCATAGATTTAGTCCCTCATGAATACACATTAGTCGAAAAGGAAGCGGATATGCGCAGCCTGGCGGCTCTATTAGCAGGGCAGTCTGCCATTTGTTTTGATACCGAAACGACAGGAGTCGATGCCAATACCGCGGAGATGGTAGGCATGTCTTTTGCTTTTG
>DASRQK010000061.1:0-8022 GCA_035645875.1 Sphingobacteriaceae bacterium
AAACGAATATTGCGGAAATTCGAAAGAAAAAGGACAACCCGACTCATAGACTTGGTAGGTTCGATCCGGAAATTCAAGGCGAAAAAAACCACGTGGTTTAGGCGCATAAGAAGGACTTGAACCACAAGCGGCAATGTTCCAAACCAGAACAAAACAGAGGAATCTTATTCCATAACGGCCAAGCCTGCTATCGCTGTACCTCGACTTCACAAGGCCAATCCCTCCATCCAAATTTCCCAGTTCCGCTCCGCTTGGAGCACAAGCATGTCATACCCATTCTTAATGGTCGCACCTACTTCAAGCCCCTTCTTTAAGAAAGCGGTTTCAGATGGATTATAGACCAGATCGTACAAAAGATGCCTCGCTGTCAAAAATTCATATGGAATCGGTGCCAAGCTGTTCACTTCAGGAAAAGTCCCCAGTGGCGTGGTATTGACGATCAACAGGTGTTCGGCCATCAATTCCCTATCCAGTTCACCATAGGCCAACTGCCCATTCTCCACGAGTGGTTTTCGCGATACCACGCGCCACTGAATACCCAATTGGTCCAATGCAAAACATACCGCCTTTGCTGCACCGCCATTTCCCAACACCAAGGCCTGTCGGTGATGCGTCTGAAGAAGTGGCTGTAAGGACATTTGAAATCCATACACATCCGTATTGTACCCCATCAGAAACGGCGCCTGACCTGCTATTCTTCGGATTTGGATACAGTTTACTGCACCGATTTCTTGGGCTTCCGGACTACATTGGTCCACATAATCAAGCACCGTGATTTTATGGGGAATCGTAACGTTTACGCCCTTAAGATCGGGATTTTCCTGGAGAAGCACTGGAAATTGGTCCATATGCGGCAGGGGAAAAAGTTCGTAGCTAACACCTGAAACTTCTTGCTGGAAGATCTTCGCATCGTAATACTGTTTAGAAAAAGAGTGCCCCAGAGGATATCCAATCAGTCCAAATTTAACCTGCTCCATACCCTCGGTTTAACCTTCCTTCCGATAGCGGTTTATCACCTCCAAAATAGCTCGATTCCCTTGCAATTGGGGAAGATATTCAAACAAGATCGGGTATTTTCCAGGATTGAGGGTCAATCCGATTTCCAAATAACTCAACGCATCATTGTATTTTCCCGCAGCGATCAGGTAAGCTACCATCCTGTAATACAATTCAGAGGCGTCAGGATTATGCTTAATTCCCTCGGAGATCACCGCAATGGATTCATCCAACACATCTCTTTCATAGAGTACCGACGAAAAATCCAACCACGCCTCCACATCCGTCGGATTCAAATCAACGACCTTTCTATAGGCCTCCAGAGCTTGATCAAACTGCTTTAATTTATAGCGGGCATCAGCGATGGCGAACCAATAATCGGGATTATTAGGTTCCAGTTCAAGGGCTTTTTTGTAAAAATGCAAAGATTCAAAGTGCCGCCCCTCAAAATCCAGCGTGACACCAATCCCAAACCAGCCGTCGGATAAGGTCACATCGATTTTGACGGCTTTTTTATAAAATTCACGCGCCTGATCCATCTGCTCCAATTTCTCATAGCACTCCCCTATGGCACAATACGTTTCTGCGCCAGGGGGCTCATATTCGAAGGTTTGCTTATAGACTTCAATCGCTTCTGCGTATTGTTCCAAATTGACCAATGCATTACCCTTATTAAAGTAAGAAGAGGCAAAATTCTCTTTGATCAATATGGCATAGTCGTAGGCATCGATCGCCTCCGAAAATTGGTTCATTTTATGGTAGGCATTGCCCAGATTATACCAAGCCGCGTAGGAATAGGGATCATTATCAATGTATTGCTTATAAAACGCGACACTTTCATCTTGTCGACCAAGTTCATCATAGCAATAAGCCAATTCATAGAGGGCGTCCTGATTCTCCATATTATGCTCCAGACTGAGCTTCAGGTTATTGATCGCATCATCGAATCGACCCTGATGCTGATGTAGCATAGCGATCTGAAGATATACTTCGTCCACATGCTCAGCCGTACTCAGGGCTTTGTTCAGGTAAAACAAGGCTTGTTCATATTCACCCATACTGCCCAAAACCCCTCCTTTGACCATCGCAATTTCGCCTTCGGATGGTTCGAGCATTTCTGCTTTATCCAAGGCCTGAAGGGCTTCCGAGAATTGTCCCGTCATCGCATGCAATTGGGCCTCTTTGAGCAGAAACACCGAAGCAAAAGGATGCTGATTGACAGCAAAGCCAACGACTTGAAGTGCCTTTACCGGATCATTTTTCTCAATATAATAATCAATAATCCCCTCAAATGCCAGTGCGTCAAAAAAATACTGGTCTTGATTACGAAGCATTTCTTCGTATCGAGCCACAGAAAATTTTGCATCTTCTGCGGATCCGTAATCGAAATCATCTTCCATTGATATCCCCTCCTTTTTATAAAGCTAGAAATACTAGGCACAAAATAGCCCTTTCTACGCTCATCTTACTAACACAAGTTTTCAACAACTTAACCGCGCTTTTAGCACATTGCTGGAAATCAACAAGATAAAACCATCACTTTGTAGATAACATATACAAATGTAATCATTATACGGGAGAATCCCATGAATTGCTTATATTTGGAGATTAACAAGCTACATTATTTCTTTTTATAAAATTAACAGCGAAACAGTATCATGATTGCAGAAATCTTACAAAGATTGGGTGTCCAATCACTCAATCCTTCTTGGTCCACAGGCCAATCAAGTGGCAGAGCGAGTCAGTCTCAATTGGACAGCTATTCACCAGTAGACAATAAATTGATTGCGTCGGTAGGAGAAACCAATCGTAATGAATTTGATCAAGTCGTGGAAAAGGCCAGTCAGGCTGCTCTCGCTTGGAGAAAACTTCCTGCACCGCAGCGTGGGGATATTGTGCGACAATTCGGGAATAAGCTTAGAGCACATAAAGAAGATCTGGGCACCCTCGTTTCATACGAGATGGGAAAAAGCCTTCAAGAAGGCTTGGGTGAAGTTCAGGAAATGATCGACATTTGCGATCTGGCTACTGGGCTATCGCGTCAATTGTTCGGAATGACGACACATTCCGAGCGTCCTCAACACCGCATGTACGAGCAATGGCATCCACTTGGAATTGTCGGAATCATTTCAGCTTTCAACTTTCCGGTAGCCGTATGGAGCTGGAATGCGGCCATTGGCTGGGTGTGCGGAAACGTATGCGTCTGGAAGCCTTCTGAAAAAACACCGATTACAGCAGTAGCGTGTCAAGCGATCATCACCGAGGTTTTGAAAGAAAACAATCTACCTGAAGGCATCTCCTGCTTGATCCAAGGTGGGCGTGAAGTAGGTCAATGGTTGGCTGCCGATGAACGCATCGCTTTAGTGTCGGCCACGGGGTCTACTCGCATGGGAAAAGCGGTCGCAGCGACTGTGGCCCAACGCTTAGGTAAAACCATATTGGAACTCGGCGGGAATAACGGAATCATCATCTCTGAACATGCGGATTTGGACATCGCCTTACCCGGAGCTGTATTTGGCGCAGTGGGAACTGCCGGACAACGATGCACTTCGACGCGTCGCCTGATCATCCATGAGCGGGTCTATGACGATTTCAAAAATCGCTTGATCAAAGCATACGGCCAACTTCGCATTGGTGATCCATTGGACGCCAACAACCATGTGGGCCCACTGATCGATAAAGATGCGGTAGAAAATTATTTGGCAGCGATCAAAAGAGGAAAAGAACAAGGCGCTAACTTCATTGTAGAAGGTGGCGTCCTGGAAGGACCCGGATATGAGACGGGCTGTTATGTAAAGCCATGTATTGCTGAGGTCGAATCACATTACGAGGTGGTACAAACCGAAACGTTCGCTCCCATTCTGTATTTGATCAAATACAAAGATATTTCGGAGGCGATCGAAATTCACAATGGCGTACCCCAAGGACTGTCCTCTTCGATTATGACCTTGAATTTGCGTGAAGCAGAATTATTCTTGTCTGCTGAGGGATCCGACTGTGGTATCGCAAACGTAAATATTGGAACCTCTGGAGCGGAAATCGGTGGTGCTTTTGGAGGTGAGAAGGAAACCGGTGGTGGGCGTGAGTCCGGCTCCGACGCTTGGAAAGCGTACATGCGCAGGCAGACCAACACCATCAATTACTCGACCGAATTACCATTGGCCCAAGGTATTAAGTTCGATCTCTAAGTCGCTTCATAATGCCAAACAGAACACTGATGTTCCAAGCATGGTGGCGATAAACACTATTAATAACAAAAGCCCAATGCTCTTTCGAGTGTTGGGCTTTTTCATATTTTAACAGCTAAAAGAGCTCCGTTCCTATAAAATCGGGTCTTCTAAATTTTTATCAATTCAAACTGGCAGAGATCAAGTGCTCTACAGATTTACGTACCGCTTCGTTATCGAAGCGACTCGTCACATCGAAGGCAAAAGCCTGAACCAACAACGTGCGTGCTGTTTCCTCGCCAAGACCACGCGCTCGAAGATAAAACAAAGATTCTTCATCAAATTCACCGATGGTACAGCCGTGGCTACATTTCACATCATCGGCGAAAATTTCCAGCTGTGGTTTACTGTAAACCGTGGATTTATCTCCCAATAACACATTATTGTTTTGCTGGAATGCATTGGTTTTCTGGGCATCCAGTCGAACAAAAATCTTCCCATTAAACACCGCTGTCGAAGCATCCTGAGTCATCGTTTTGTACCACTCATAGCTTTCTCCATGAGGCATCATGTGATCCACAATAGTATGGTTATCCACAAATTGGTTCTTATCCAATAACACCACACCATACAAATGACTTTCCACTTCTGGATCATCCATACGGACATTGATATCGTGACGAACGAAACGCGATCCCGGGAAGTTTGCATTGTAATTATTATACAAACTATGTTTACGTTGATGCACCTCGATGTGAGAAACATAACTGGCATTCTCAGCCGAAGTCTGAATCATATAGTGCTGAAGCTTAGCGTTTTCAGCCATAGAAATTTCAGTCACTTGATTATTGAGTGTCTCCGCTACACCTTCCACGCCTACCAAAGACTCCACCAGTTCTGCTTCCGCAAAGGCATCCAGCACAAACAAGTTTCGACTCAGGGTAAAGGCGGGCTCCTGCGCTGTCACTAAACGGATCAAATGAATGGGCTTATCCAATTTCACCTTATTCGCGATGTGGATAAATACACCTGTATTGACCAGGGCCGTATTCAAAGCTACAAAAGGATTATCCGTCTTATCTGCGTATTGCGCAAAATGCTTCTCGAACAGTTCCTCACCGTACGCCTCATTCAGCTCTTTGACCGTTACACCATCCACCTGAATGGCATCCGAGAGTTCAGCTTCGAACCGTCCATTGATCAATACGATCCGATAAGCGTCCAAAGCAGGAATTGCCAACCCAGCCAGGTCATCGGCAGAAACTCGAGCTTCTTCCACTTGACCCAACACCAAGTTTTTATTCAGAACAGAATGGAGCTGCGTATGTTTCCAGTCCTCCTGCTTTACTGTTGGGAACCCTAAAGATTTGAATCGCTCAGCCGCCTGTTCACGGACAGTTCCCAGTCCATATTGCCCAAGCGTCGCTTTTTCGTCAAAAGCAAGGAGCAGTTTCGTATATAAAGTATCGCTAACTTGAGTTATCATCATTTAATTTTGTCAATTTTTTATATCGCCACAGATTCTTTAATCCAATCATAGCCCTTCTCTTCCAGCTCCAATGCCAATTCTTTCGGCCCGGTGCGGACGATTTGCCCATTGTAAAGAATATGTACAAAATCCGGAACAATATACTCCAACAAGCGCTGATAGTGGGTAATCACCACGAAGGAATTGTTTTCTGAACGCAACTGATTCACACCATCCGCCACGATGCGCAACGCATCAATATCCAGACCGGAATCGGTTTCATCCAAAATCGCCAATTTCGGCTCCAACATCGCCAACTGGAAAATCTCGTTCCGCTTCTTCTCCCCTCCTGAAAATCCTTCATTTAACGAGCGGTTTGTTAACTTGCTGTCGAACTCCACCAATTTTTGCTTTTCTTTTACCAGGTCTAAAAACTCTTTAGCACCAATGGGATCCAAACCTTTATGAGCACGAATCTCATTTAAAGCGATTTTCAAAAAATTAATATTCGAAACTCCGGGTATCTCTACAGGGTATTGAAAAGCCAAGAAGAGCCCTTCGCGCGCCCGATCTTCCGGAGACATATCTAACAAATCCTTTCCATCAAACAAAACCTCACCTTCGGTTACTTCATAGGATTCTTTACCCGCTAACACATTTCCCAAGGTGCTTTTACCTGAACCGTTCGGTCCCATTATCGCATGCACCTCGCCCGGTTTCACCTGCAGATTCAATCCTTTTAAAATTTGCTTTTCCTCGACGGAAGCATGTAAATTATTAATTGTTAACATGATGTTTTCTAATTCTACTTTTTATAAAATTTCTTTAAATCTTAACCTACACTACCTTCCAATGAGATAGCCAATAATTTTTGAGCCTCCACCGCAAACTCCATCGGCAGGTGGTTCAAAACTTCCTTCGCATAGCCATTCACAACCAGACCTATCGCTTTTTCGGTGTCAATTCCACGCTGATTAATATAAAAGATCTGATCTTCTCCAATTTTGGAAACTGTCGCTTCGTGCTCCAATTTAGAAGTACTATTTCTGTTTTCTATGTAAGGAAAAGTGTGGGCTCCACAACGATCTCCGATTAACATCGAATCACACTGAGTAAAGTTCCGTGCATTGTCCGCTTTTGGACCAATACGCACCAATCCCCGATAACTGTTATGACTTACTCCGGCAGAAATACCTTTTGAGATAATTTTACTACGCGTGTTTTTGCCTAAATGGATCATCTTTGTACCCGTATCCGCCACTTGGTGATTGCGTGTCAAAGCGACTGAGTAAAACTCGCCTACAGAATGATCACCCTGCAGGATCACACTCGGATATTTCCAAGTGATCGCCGATCCGGTTTCCACCTGAGTCCAAGAAATCTTACTATTTTCACCCTTACAAATACCACGCTTGGTTACGAAATTGTAGATTCCGCCTTTTCCTTCTTTATCGCCTGGATACCAGTTTTGAACGGTAGAATATTTAATTTCAGCATCCTTCATCGCGACCAATTCCACGACAGCTGCATGCATTTGGTTCTCGTCACGCATGGGGGCAGTACATCCCTCCAGATAACTCACGTACGAACCTTCGTCCGCCACGATCAATGTACGCTCGAATTGACCCGTATTAGCCGCATTAATTCGAAAATAGGTGGAAAGCTCCATGGGACAATGCACACCCTTAGGAATGTACACAAAAGATCCATCGGAAAACACAGCAGAGTTTAATGCTGCGTTAATATTGTCGGTCTGCGGCACGTCGGTACCCAAGTATTTACGAACCAATTCCGGATGTTCCTGTACGGCTTCTCCAAAGGAACTAAATATCACTCCTTTTTCCTTTAATTTTTCTTGAAATGTGGTTTTAACCGACACACTATCAAAAACAGCATCCACCGCGACCACACCAGCCAATACTTTTTGTTCATCCAGCGGAATCCCTAATTTTTTAAAAGTGTCTAATAACTCTGGATCCACCTCATCTAAACTATTCAGCTTCGGTTTTTCCTTCGGCGATGCCCAATAGGAAATCGATTGAAAATCCACATCCGGCATTTTAAAATTTTGCCATTCGGGCATTTTCATTTCCTGGAAAATTCTAAATGCTTTCAAGCGCCATTCCAGCAACCAGTCCGGCTCATTCTTTTTTGCAGAAATGAAACGAATCGTATCCTCATTCAGCCCGGCTGGCGCCACATCCATCTCAATATCGGTCGTAAAACCGTACTTATACTCTTGAACCGCTAGTTCATTTAGCAATTCATCATCTTTCGTGCTCATATTTTAAATACCTTAACAACAATTCTTTCGGAATGCAAATATAAGAAGAATGGGCGGATTTTTCACAGACTCGAGTGACACTTTTACACGATTATGAGATAAAAAAG
>DASRQK010000062.1:0-3356 GCA_035645875.1 Sphingobacteriaceae bacterium
ATCCACTACACGACACCCGGCATAGAAAGGAATATCTTTAGACAACATCCATTGCGGTGGAACATCAAAATTGTTTATATAAATTCGTTTTTCAGTAGGTTGGAGGACTTCTATAAATCCAACCACCCTCTCTGAAGGGTCATTCAGGTTTCGAATATTCCCTCCAATTTCGCTGGGCATCACCCCGAAAATGTCCCCAATATTCTCTGAATTTCGTTGGATCAATTCCCAAAATCCAAACGATTCTTGGCTAATCGCATATTGTTTCACCAATATGGAATACCGAGAACTTAGTTTTTCCGAAGTATTTGAAATGGATTGAATCGGCTTCTGAACTATGCGGTTATCCGTAAATTGACTTGTAGACGCTATCAAAATATTGCTCGAAAAGTTATCTAAATAACACGTTCCATAATTGGTTTCGGGGGTAATGTCAACCAATTGACCATCGATCAACCTCGCACTCGAGGATATCGGGGAATTAAACTTCCAGGTTTCCTCAAATTCCCACCGATAATAGGCTGTGCTATGTTGAGGATCAGAACTACTCAACAGAATTTCTAACGTTTCCTCATCCCTTAAACGAAATTCGAGCTCATCGATTTCTCCGCTCTGCATCGCTCGGCTCGGTGTAGACTCATACACGTTACCATTCGTCTCAATCCGTAGAAAATAGGCGTTTTCAGAATCTAGTTTCCCATGGTCCACTCGGTATTGACCCGCCGACGATTCACGAACACCCTGAAAGTGCTCCCCATTCTCGGCGACCACGCTGATTTCAGCTTGCACCGGGCCTAAGAATCCTCCTCCAACAGGCCCTGATTCTCCAGAATGTATCGGAACAGAACGCGTTATCGTAAAGCGTGATGGTCCATTCAAATCGATAAATCCATCCACGATCAGCGTAGGCACCACATCCACTTCTTCCAGCTCGGGATCATAGGGGCTTTCGCAAGCCTGTAAAACCAGCAGGCAAATACAAGCCCATAATATGCTATGTTTTATTGGTGTGATCATATCCATGTTTTATGCAGCATCTTAGAATTTAAAATTATAGGTCACAAATGGAATCTGACTGCCAAACACCGACAATTTGTATCCATTCAATGCTTGTCCTTCTGAAAGAAAATAAACTGAGAAAGGGTTCTCTCGGCCGGTCAAATTGTACACGCCGACAGACCATGAACTATGGGCCAATTTTCGGACTTTATGATTGCCCTCAATATTAAGCGCAAGGTCTACCCGAAAGTAATCCGGGATACGGTATTGGTTTCGATCTGAATAAATCACCCGTGTTCCCCCCGCATAATTAAACTTTCCAATAGGCAAGGTAATGGGTCTACCGGTGCTGTACTGAGAATTCACCGAAACACTGAATCGATGACTGACCCGATAGTTTCCTACCAGATTAAAGCTGTGAGGTTTATCATGATTACTCGGATAATACGCTCCACGGTTTATCATCTCCTCTAGGAACTCACTTTCCGTACGTTGCTTGACTCGTGCATACGCATAACTGATCCAGCCGTTGAGTTTTCCCGTATTCTTTCGAATGAGAAACTCCAGACCATAAGCGCGTGCCGCTGTAGGAACTACATCCTGCTCTATGCGATGATTCATCACCAAAGTGGCCCCACTCTTATAATCCAAATAGTCATGCATGCGCTTGTAATACGCCTCCACAGAAGTCTCGATCGCATCATCTCGGAAATTATGATAATAGCCGGCAGCGATTTGGTCTCCACGCTGGGGCTTGATATTCGAATCGCTTAGTTTCCAGGTATCTGTAGGCGTAATCGAAGTGGTGTTCGAAAGCATGTGAATGTATTGATTCATGGAATTGTACCCCAATTTGAGGGAGCTGGCCGGACTTAATGTGTACCGCATGCCCACCCTGAATTCGGGTCCATGATATAACTGACCAGTCTTACCGGCTTGGATTTCTTTCGTATGGACCAAATTACCTTCAGATACGGGAACATTTGGCTCATAGTTTCGCTGAGTATGGGGGCCCAAAAATTGAAAGAGGGTATACCTTAATCCCAAATCCAAACCGATTTTTTCATTTAACGTAATATTATCATTTATATGTAAAGAGGTCTCCAAGGCCTGCTCGCGCTGCAGCTGATCGGGCAATAAAATGGATGCGGAATGAACAGGCTGTACGATACCAGGCTGGCTCTGGAAATAATTTGACTGCAATCCGTAGGTCAAGTTATGCTTATGATCCATACGATGAGAAAAATCCAGCCTACCGAAAATCTGTTCCAATCCATAATCCCAATCAAACGCATGAAACTCATTGCCCCTACCCTGTATGCCATTGGAATAGCCATCGTAACCGACGGTCAAGACGGAATAAAGGTTATTAGAGTGAATACGGTTCCATTTCAGATTGAAATTTTGATTTTGGTAGTGGTAGGTCGTATCCGTGCGTAATTTAAACCGGTCATTACTAAAATACCCCATTACATAGAGCGCGTCTTTTTCAGTAAGTTGACTGGTAAAATAGAGGTTTACATCATAAAACCCTGCCGCACTATTCTTATAATCATCGTTCGGTAATAGGTCCAATAACCAATCTGAGTAGGTGCTTCGTCCGCCCACAACAAAGGTACTGTGTTCGCCAATCGGGCCTTCCAGACTCAATCTTCCGGTCAGTAGTCCAATGCCACCCGAGCCCGAGATTTTATTTTTAGTGCCCGATTTGGCAGTAATGTTTAATACTGAGGATAGGCGTCCACCATAGCGTGCGGGTATGCTGCTTTTGTACAATTCTACATCATTCACCACGTCCGCGTTAAAGCTGGAAAAAAAGCCGAAAAAATGAGATGGATTAAAAACTGTGGCATCACTAAATAGGACCAAATTCTGATCAGTAGCGCCTCCGCGAACATTAAATCCACCTGAGGCTTCACTCACAGTTTGCACACCGGGCATGGATAACACCACTTTCACCACGTCTGCTTCGCCCAATACGGCAGGTGTCTGCCGAATGGTTTGTACACTGATGCGCTCCACCCCCATAGCGGTTCTTTGAAGGTTTTGACCTTTTTCAGCCGACACGACCACTTCACTTAGTGCGTAAACGACATCATCCAATTCAATATCTAAACGCCCATGATCATACATCAAGAGCTGCCTCTGCGCATCGGATTTGCCTACACTGCTCACCTGTAAAGTAGCCGATCCGGGTGGCAGTGAAATGGAATAAAATCCATTTTGATCCGGTTGAACAGAAATATGGCCATCCACCACGCGAATGGTCGCTTGGGTAATGGGTTCTCCCGTATTGATGCTTCGTATATAACCACTCAGGATCTTCTCTCCGGACCCTGCAGAATGAGGGTTTCCAA
>DASRQK010000063.1:0-3454 GCA_035645875.1 Sphingobacteriaceae bacterium
ATCCGGCAGCTACCTTCAGCATATCATAGGTCCTTACTCGAGTGGCCAATAGGGATTGATGCGCATCTCGAAGAGTGGTGTCCGTATAGTAGATGGGCTTTTCACTTAATAGCCAATTGCAAAGCTCTTCTGGCCCAACGCTGTCAAGCAGATCTTTTGTTCCCTTTGGATAGGGTGTGAAGGGATCTGCTGGAGGTATTTCAGGTGTGCCCCATTGCTTTGGTGGTGCAGTGTCTCGGACATCCGGATTGCCATTGACGGATATGTGCCCCAGAAAATGTAATAATTTGGTGCCTCGGTCTTGTCTTGTGGATGGTTTAAATAGTTCTGGGTGATCAGCAATGAAGTTTACCGTAGCCCGTCCATCTAAAAAAACAGGATGGGTCACCAGGTTTTCTAAAAACCCAATATTGTTTTTTACCCCTCTGATTCTAAATTCTCGAAGTGCCCGATCCATACGTTTGGCGGCCTCTCCCAAGGTGTTGGCATGGGTACTTATTTTGACGAGCATGGAATCAAAGAAGGGACTGATTTTCATGCCTGGATAAGCACTTCCTTCATCGAGCCTGACTCCAAACCCTGCAGCATTTCGGTAAGTAATGATAGTCCCATGGTCGGGTTTAAAATCTTGGCCTGGGTCTTCGGTGGTGATGCGACATTGAAGCGCAAACCCATTTAACGGAATAGCTGTTTGTTGGCCCAATCCGACCTGAGGGTCAGATAACCTATAGCCGGATGCAATGTAAATTTGTGTCTTTATCAAATCTATCCCGGTTACCATCTCAGTGACAGTGTGTTCCACCTGAATACGGGGATTGACCTCAATGAAATATACTTCATCAGTCTGATCAACCAAAAATTCTACCGTTCCTACATGATTGTATTGAGCTGCTTTTGCCAGGGTGGTAGCATACTCATATAGTTTATCACGGGTTTTTTGAGATAGGTTTGCAGCAGGAGCTACTTCTACTACCTTTTGGAAACGACGCTGCACAGAACAATCTCGTTCATATAAATGCACTACATTTCCATGATGATCCCCCACGATCTGTACTTCTATATGTCGGGGATTGGTGATGTATTTTTCCAGGAAAAGAGTTCCATCACCAAAAGCATTTTGTGCTTCATTTCGTGCTGTTTGGAAACCAGCTTCCAATTCAGCATCGTTGCGCACGATGCGCATCCCTCTACCACCACCTCCTGCAGCAGCCTTTAGAAGTAATGGATAACCAATGCGCCATGCCTCAGATAATGCGGCGGCAAGAATATCCAGGTTTTTGGTACTGCTTTCTATGATGGGAACACGTGCTTTTTCGGCGATTTCTTTTGCACGAATTTTGTCACCTAACATGTCTATTACCTCAGGCGAAGGACCTATAAATAGTATTCCTTCCTCTGCACATCGCCTTGCAAAGTCGGCTCGCTCGGAAAGAAAGCCATAACCTGGATGGATAGCATCTGCTTGGCTCTCTTTAGCAATTGAAATGATGCATTCTATATCTAAATAGGGTTTAAGAGGCTCTTGGTCTTCTCCTATTTGATAAGCTTCGTCCGCTTTATAGCGATGTAATGAATAGCGATCCTCAAAGGTGTAGATGGCTACGGTACCAATACCCATTTCGTTACAGGCACGACTGATCCGAATGGCGATTTCACCCCGGTTCGCAATTAGAATTTTTTTAATGAACATGTTTTTTCTCTCCTAAGCTGTAATTAGGCGGGTTGGCAAATTTGTTTTTGTGAACCGAGTCCATCAATTTGAAGTTCTACTATATCACCACTTTTCAGATATAGAGGAGGATTCATCCCTAAACCTACGCCTGCAGGTGTTCCGGTAAGGATGAGATCTCCAGCTTCTAAAGTCATGAATTGGGATAGATAGTGAATGATGTAATAGACATTGAAGATGAGGTTGCTTGTATTGCCATTTTGCATGGTCTGACCATTTACGCTGAGCCTCAAACCCAAATTGTGGACGTTTTCTATCTCATCCGCTGTTGAAAGCCAGGGGCCGGTAGGTGAAAAATTGTCACAAGATTTTCCTTTGGTCCACTGACCCCCACGTTCCAATTGAAATGCCCGTTCAGATACGTCATTAACAATGGTGTATCCCGCAATATAATTTTTGGCGTCTTCAATATGATCTAAGTAACGAGCATCGTGTCCGATAACAACGCCCAATTCTACCTCCCAGTCTGTTTTTTCACTGCCTCTGGGGATGAGTATGGGATCGTATGGTCCTACTACTGTATTTGAACCTTTCTGAAAAACTATGGGTTCTTTGGGAATCTCCATTTTTGACTCTTTGGCATGGTCAGAATAGTTCAGCCCAATGCAAATGACTTTTCCCGGCCGCGCAATCGGTGCTGCCCAACGGACATGCTCATCAATTGCTGGAAGCAGGATGTTGTCTTTTAACAATTCTTGCAGCTTTTCTAAACCCGAATCCGAAAAAAAATACCGATCCCAATCGGTGAAATGATCGGACAAATCTCTTCTTACATTGTGTTCGTCTATAATTCCAGGACGTTCTGCACCAGGTGCTCCAAAGCGAATTAATTTCATGGTTTTTTACTTGAAGTATTTTGATAAAATATTATGTTCTTTTTGTCTGGTTCTTGGTCGAAATTATACATTTGATTTTGTAATACTATATTAATGGGAAGATAAGACGTGTTTTTAATAAAATAGGATAACTGCTCCAATAATGTCTTTTAGATACTTGAAAAATAGTACTATAAATACAAAGAAATGTAATAGAAGATGAGTTTTGTTAGGCCTACCTTTGTTTACGACAAAATTATAAAGCTAAATCTTATTTTTCGTGTTTTATGAGTAAACAAAAAATCGTGCACCCTGATAGGGACGCCAAATTCGTAACAGGAGCCTATTCAGACGGGGTTCTCGCTGGTGGATTTCTATTTATTAGCGGTCAAGCAGCTGTTGATTTTAAAACTTCAAGATTTGTTTTAGGAACGATAGAAGAAGAGACTAAACTAACTTTAGATAACATAAAAGCCATAATCGAGGCAGCAGGTGCAAAAATGGATGATGTAGTAAAGTGTACCGTGCATTTGACTGATATCGGAGAGTTTGACCGGTTCAATGCGGTGTATGGAACCTATTTTACAGGCGTTCGTCCAGCTCGCACCACTGTGCAATCTATGTTAGCCGAGGGAATTCGAGTAGAAATTGATTGTATAGTAAAAATGCCATAATGTGCTTATGAAGATACAAACGATTAAGTCAAAGCCAGTGGGAGTCGTTGGCTTGGGACTGATGGGGACCAGTATTGCTGTATCGTTACTTGCTTCTGGTCATAAAGTGATCGCCCTTGCTCCTATTCCGGGTGAAAAAGAAAAGGCCTATGATCAACTTATCGATCTTTTAAAGCATATGGATAAGGCCGGAATGTTAAAAAGTGATACACAAACTTACTTGGATGCGGTGACGC
>DASRQK010000064.1:0-7239 GCA_035645875.1 Sphingobacteriaceae bacterium
CGTGTCATTCCATTGTTCCCTCAATACGCTTCGGCCACCACCGGATCCATCATAGAGGAAATAATGCGCATTATGAAGGATTGGCATGTGTTCCCCGCACTTTCCATCGTGAATGATTATTACGAAAATGAACTAATGATCGAGACCTTTGCAGACCATGCGCTGAAGTACAATCTGGACGACTACGATCATGTGTTATTCAGTTATCATGGCCTGCCTATTCGTCAGTTGAACAATGTGGAACCAGCTGGAAAACACCATTGTGAAACCTCCGGATGTTCGCATGAAATTAATCGAGAGAATCGCCTCTGTTATGTGGCTCAATGCTGTGCGACGTCTAGGGCTATTGCCAAAAAAATAGGCGTTAGTGAAGCGAATTATACAGTCTGTTATCAATCGCGTTTAGGCTCAACCCCTTGGATTCAGCCCTATACCAGTGATGTGTTAAAAAAACTTGCCGAGCAAGGAAAGAAAAAGCTCTTGGTGCTGTGTCCTGCCTTTGTGGCAGATTGCCTGGAGACCATACATGAGATTGGCATAGAATATGACGAAGAATTCAAGGAGCTGGGTGGAGAAAAAGTACAATTGGTAGAAAGCCTAAACGATAATCCCAAATGGGTTGAAGTGATGCGCCAGCTCGCGTTGAACGAAGTTTAAATATGGTCATTTTTAATAGTATTATCCTGCTGATCCTGGATCTCTATATTTTTAAGGGATTACGGGCGACAAGGATCAAATTTGCCAAGCTTCCTGCATTTCCATATATATGGTGGGGGTATACCCTGGTTTTACTGGTGGCGGTGGCCTTGAGTATTCATACGCATATGCCACTGATGGTGCGATCTTTGATTTTGGTGGTTTTTTTCTCCACCTTTGTGACGAAGTTGATTTTCGCATTGGTCCTGTTCGTGGACGACCTGAGAAGGGGTGGCGTTTGGTTAAAACGCCTGGTCTATCCAGAACGGAAGAAAAGACTCCGGAAACTCCGTCAATACCGGAGAAGAAGAGATGCGGGAAAGGTCGCTAAGCTGCCCCGTCCGCTTCCCGAAAACCCTGTTGGCGGTATTTCCCGCTCAGAATTTCTAACCAAGGCCGGCATCATCATCGCTTCAGCACCCTTGGTTCCCATTACCTGGGGCGTTATTTCGGGCGCATATGATTATCGGGTCCGAAGACAGAAGATCTTTTTACCCCATCTGCCTCGGGCTTTCGACGGCATAAAAATCGGTCAACTGTCCGATATTCACTCGGGGAGCTTTTACAATAAAAAAGCGGTGCAGGGGGGAGTCGATCTTTTATTGGCCGAAAAGCCAGACATCGTATTTTTCACCGGTGATTTGGTGAATAACTTAGCCAGTGAACTTCGAGATTATCAGGATATCTTTAGCCAAGTGACTGCGCCATTGGGCGTTTATTCGGTACTGGGGAATCACGATTACGGAGATTATCATTTTGGTCCAGCGGACTCCGTGGCCAAGGCCAAGAACTTGGAAAAGTTGATCGACACGCATCGGGTAATGGGCTGGGATTTGTTAATGAATGAACATCGTGCCATACGTGTAGATAATGAATCCATCGGGGTCTTGGGCGTCGAAAATTGGGGCACGGGAAGATTCCCCAGGCATGGTCGGCTGGACGAAGCATTGAAAGGTGCGGAGGAATATCCCGTTAAAATACTCCTGTCCCATGATCCCTCGCATTGGCGGGCACAGATCTTGGAAAATTCGGATATTGACCTGACTTTAAGTGGTCATACGCACGGGATGCAATTTGGGATTCGTGGCGAGCATTTCCAGTGGAGTCCGGCCCAGTACATTTACAAAGAGTGGGCAGGATTGTACCGAGAAGGTCATCAACAGCTTTATGTCAATACCGGATTCGGTTTTCTCGGCTATCCCGGTCGAGTGGGCATTGTTCCAGAGATCACGGTCTTTGAATTGGTCCGGGGTGAATCACCGGCTGCCGGACTGAAATCATAATTTTTTGTAACGATTATCGGATTTGGGGGTCTAAAAAGAAAATAGTCGCCACATGTCGGTAAAAATGTCTTATCGTGAGAACGTCAAGTTATCTCTGCAATCCATTAGCAGTAACAAGCTGCGTACGTTTTTGACTGCGCTGATCATTGCGATCGGGATCACTGCGATGGTCGGTATCCTCACCTCCATAGATGCCATTAAACACTCGGTTTCAGACACCTTTTCGGCCATGGGGTCGAATTCTTTTAATATTCGGAATCGGGGGATCAATGTACAGATCGGGGGAAGCGGAACGCGCCCAAAGGTATTTCCGAAAATCACCTATTACCAAGCGAAGAACTTTAAAGATAATTTCGATTTCCCGGCCGTCGTGTCCGTGAGTGCGAATGCGACATCCGGAGCGGTTGCTAAATATAAAAGCGAGCAGACCAACCCCAATGTCAATGTGTTAGGCTCTGATGAAAATTATTTGGAGACGGCGGGTTACAAATTATCCGCCGGACGAAACTTCTCACAAAGGGAGATTGAATACGGCAGTAGTGTAGTCATTATCGGTGAAGAAATTAAAAATCGCTTATTTAAAGAGGGGGAAGATCCGCTGAGTCAATATATCACCATCGGGAGTGGACGCTATCAGGTGATCGGGGTCCTGGAGGCGCGGGGCTCGAGTGCGATATTTGGTGGAGACCAAACCACCATCATTCCCTTGTTAAAGGCACGGGCGATCATGGCTTTTGGCCAGCCCTCCTATACCATAACGGTTATGGTGACCGATCCGCTGCGGATGGAGTCGGGAATCGGCGAGGCTACGGCATTGTTCAGAAATATTCGCGGGGTCACACCCACTCAGGAAACCAATTTTGAAACCACCAAGAGTGATGCCATTGCGCAGGTCTTGTTCCAGAGTATGACCTTTGTGACCCTCGGTGCAGCTGTGATCGTCGCCATTACCCTATTAGGTGCTTCCATTGGATTGATGAATATCATGCTGGTTTCCGTGACGGAGCGTACACGGGAGATCGGGATACGTAAAGCCATAGGCGCTACGCCAACCGTGATCCGGCGTCAGTTTCTCACCGAAGCGGTGGTGATTTGTTTGATCGGAGGTTTTAGCGGTGTCTTGCTCGGCATCCTGATCGGGAACTTGGTCGCGCTGGTATTAGGGGCGAGTTTTTTCGTCCCTTGGAATTGGATCCTCCTGGGTTTGGTTATCTGTGTAGTTGTTGGTATTTTGTCCGGGTATTATCCCGCGTCCAAGGCTTCGAAGCTCGATCCTGTCGAAGCCCTGCGTTACGAATAGTCCCTTATAATTATGCGAGCTGTTATTCAACGAGTTAGTGAGGCTTCCTGTACCGTGGACGAAAAAATAACCGGTCAGATTGACCAGGGTTTTCTGGTCTTGTTGGGGGTGGAAGAAAGCGATACCCCAGAAGATTTGACATGGTTGGTTCAGAAGATCGTGAATCTCCGGGTTTTTTCCGACGAGCAGGGTTTGATGAACCGATCCCTCATGGATGTAGGTGGAGAAGTGCTCTTGATTTCCCAATTTACATTATTGGCCCAAACCAAAAAAGGCAATCGTCCTTCTTTTATTCGCGCCGCCAAACCCGAGCAGGCGATTCCACTTTATGAATTGGCCATTAAAGAATTGACTACACTCATGAATCGTGAACCTGCTTGTGGTATTTTTGGTGCAGATATGAATATTCATTTGATCAATGATGGCCCAGTAACCATCGTCATGGACACCAAAGATAAGGACAGGCATTAAACCAGATAGGCGATGACGATCGAACAGGCTCAGCAGGTGGTGGATCAATGGATACAGGAAAAAGGTATTCGCTACTTTAATGAATTGACCAATACCGCGATACTCATGGAAGAGGTCGGGGAAGTAGCCCGCATCATGGCGCGAAAATATGGAGAGCAATCCTTTAAAAATAAGGAGGAGGAGATTAATTTGGCCGATGAATTGGCGGATGTGCTCTTTGTCCTGATTTGTCTGGCCAATCAAACGGGGATCGATCTGAGTAGCGCCCTGGAAAAAAATTTAGCCAAAAAAACGGCGCGAGACGCCGATCGGCACCGCAATAACCCTAAATTACGGTAACAAAAAACTATTAGTTGGGATATCGCCCAATTTTTTGTATATTTCTTCGATTTCTTTGACCTGGAATCTGCTCTAAAGCATCGTTTCATTATTCGTTTTTTCAGGTCGTATAACATGTAAAACTAAACTGATGCATGCATGCCTGATGGGTATTCATGTAACTATTTTTAATTCTTTTAATTTTTATTAACTATGATCAACCATGAAATGAAGTACAAAGCTTATCAAGTTCATAATTTCAGGAACATTCCTCAAATCAACTTCTTAAGTGACGAAGAGCAGATGAATATCGAAGTGGTGGGTAATGTACTTCCTTTTAAAGTGAACAATTACGTAATTGACGAATTGATCGATTGGGAAAACTACGAAAGTGACCCCATCTATAGATTGACCTTCCCTCAGAAAGGTATGCTTAACCCCGAGGATTTCGAGGAAATGAAAAAAGCCCTGGAAGATCAGGTGGATAAGGATACACTCAAATTAATAGCGAATAAGATCCGCATGAAGTTAAATCCTCATCCCGCGGGTCAATTGGAAATGAATGTGCCCGAGTATCAAGGAGAGAAGTTACCCGGGATCCAGCATAAGTATCGACAAACAGCTCTGTTTTTTCCGAGTTCGGGACAGACCTGCCACAGCTATTGTACGTTCTGTTTCCGATGGGCGCAGTTTGTCGGCATGGAGGGGATGAAGTTTGCGATGCGCGAAACCGAACAATTGGTCGGCTATCTGGAAGAGCACCAAGAGGCTACAGATCTGTTGTTCACCGGCGGAGACCCAATGATTATGAGCTTCAAGGTTTTTCAACAATACATTGAGCCGTTTTTAGATGATAATAATAAAACGAATATCCAAACCATACGGATAGGGACCAAGTCATTGGGATTTTGGCCTTATAAGTTTTTAACCGATAAGGATGCACAGGATTTCTTGGATTTGTTCCGTAGAATAACGGACAAAGGTATTAACCTGTCCATTATGGCGCATTTTAATCACATCAATGAGCTGAAGACGCCAGCGGTGAAAGAAGCGGTGCGATTGATCCGTGAAACCGGTGCTCAGATTCGGACCCAATCCCCATTGATCAAAAACATCAATGACGACGCGGATATGTGGGCGAAGATGTGGAGAAAGCAGGTCAATATGGGCATGATTCCGTATTATATGTTTGTGGAGCGAGATACCGGAGCACGTCATTATTTCGAGGTGCCTTTGGTGGAAACGTGGGAGATATTCCAAAAAGCGTATCAGCAGGTGAGTGGGGTGTGCCGGACGGTTCGTGGACCGAGTATGTCCTGTACACCTGGGAAGGTGCAAATCGTGGGTGTGAGTGATATACCTGTCAATGGAAAGATGGAAAAGGTTTTTGTGTTGCAGATGTTGCAGGGTAGAAATCCAGACTGGGTGAACAGGCCGTTTTTCGCGAAGTTTGATCCGGAAGCTCGTTGGATGGATGATTTGGTTCCCGCGTTTGGAGAGGAATTTTTCTTCGATGCGGAGCTGAAAGAAATGATGCAGGAGTCTAATATGGAATTGGAGGAAGCTTAGTTCTGAATTGGCTGGAGGGCGATCCTTCGTCGACTGATGATGAGAGGAATTAAAAAAGCCGCTTCATGATTGGCATGAAGCGGCTTTTTAATTATTTATATTTCGACTATGCGCACTGATGATTACATCATGCCGCCCATTCCGCCACCCATTGGAGGCATGGCAGCAGCAGCTGCTCCGCCGTTGTTTTCTTCCGGTTCGTTAGCTAACACTGCTTCTGTTGTTAACAGCATGGAAGCGATCGAAGCCGAATTCTCCAAGGCCACTCGCGACACTTTCGTCGGATCGATGACACCTGCACTGATCATATTTTCATACACGTCGGTACGGGCGTTGTAACCAAAGTCGCCTTCCCCTTCACGTACTTTTTGAACCACGATCGCACCTTCGATGCCAGCGTTGTTACAGATTTGACGTAAAGGTTCTTCAATCGCACGACGGATGATATCGATACCGATGTTTTCATCTTCGTTCGCGCCTTTTAGGTCTTTCAGGGCTGCAGACGCGCGGATGAAGGCGACACCACCACCAGCTACGATTCCTTCTTCTACGGCCGCTCTGGTCGCGTGCAAGGCATCGTCTACCCGGTCTTTTTTCTCTTTCATTTCCACTTCGGTAGTCGCTCCTACGTAAAGAACAGCTACACCGCCAGACAATTTAGCCAAGCGTTCTTGTAATTTCTCCCGATCGTAATCCGAAGTCGTGGATTCGATTTGAGCTTTGATTTGGTTTACACGCGCTTTGATGTCATCGCCATTTCCTGAACCATTGATCACGGTGGTATTGTC
Organism: Sphingobacteriaceae bacterium; assembly: GCA_035645875.1. Lineage (GTDB taxonomy): Bacteria > Bacteroidota > Bacteroidia > Sphingobacteriales > Sphingobacteriaceae > DASRQK01. The sequence continues at coordinate 6,426 of DASRQK010000064.1, forward strand.
TTTATCTACGACAATTTTTTCCGCCTGACCTAAGTCTGTCAATTCAGCGTTCTCCAGCTTGTAACCTCTTTCTTCAGAAATAACGGTTCCACCGGTTAAGACCGCGATGTCTTCCAACATGGCTTTCCGACGGTCACCGAAGCCAGGAGCTTTTACTGCAGCTACTTTCAGGGAACCACGGATTTTGTTAACGACCAATGTAGCCAAAGCCTCGCCATCTAAATCTTCAGCAATGATCAAAAGTGGTTTACCGGTTTGAACTTGCTTTTCCAAGATCGGCAACAATTCTTTCATATTGCTGATCTTTTTATCGTAGATTAAAATGTATGGGTTTTCCAACTCTGCTTCCATTTTGTCAGAATTGGTCACAAAGTATGGAGACAAGTAACCGCGGTCGAATTGCATACCTTCTACCGTTTTCACTTCAGTCTCAGTACCTTTCGCTTCTTCTACAGTGATCACACCGTCTTTACCTACTTTTTCCATGGCTTCAGCGATCAATGCACCGATCACTTCGTCATTATTTGCAGAGATCGTAGCGACTTGTTTGATTTTGCTGTTATCCTCGCCTACAGCCTGTGATTGGGATTTTAGGTTAGCCACTACCGTAGCGACTGCCTTGTCAATCCCTCTTTTCAAATCCATTGGGTTAGCTCCTGCGGCTACAGACTTAATGCCTGGCGTGATGATCGCCTGGGCCAATACCGTAGCTGTAGTCGTACCGTCTCCTGCTTGATCAGCTGTTTTGGACGCTACTTCCTTCACCATTTGAGCACCCATGTTTTCCAGTGCATCTTTTAATTCGATTTCCTTA
>DASRQK010000065.1:0-4887 GCA_035645875.1 Sphingobacteriaceae bacterium
AGTAGACCAATAAACATGTAATAGGGAACCTGAACGTGGTTAACACGAATTTCTAGGGCCAATGCAAAAGCGATAATCACCGCTCCCCACAGGTACTTTCCGCGATAGGTGAGGAGTATCCCCGCCAGAATAGGCGCCAAAAATGCGATCGCATATGCTTTACTCGAGTGCCCGGCCTCCAAATAAATAAAATTATAGGAAGAAAACGCGAATGCCACAGCTCCAAGCGCCGCCAGCCAAGGTCGCACCCTCAGGACATTAAACAGTAAATACGCCCCAAGCAGATAGAGAATAACCACGTCAATCGGGTGTGGGAACAATGCTTTAAAGCCGCGCATCACGTAGGTGCCGACGTTAGACGGCAAGTCTGCGAACACCTGATAAGTGGGCATTCCGCCAAACATGGAATTGGTCCAAAGTGGCATGTCTCCATCGCGCTCCTTGATGTCCATCATCTCCTTTTGGCCAGCCTTAGCTTGAAGCACATCATGCTGATACAGCTCTTTTCCCTGCCAGGCAGAGGGGAAATAAATAAAACAGATGGCTATAAAAAAACCAATTATTATTAGGTGGATGGAATTACGATCTAACCAGGCTTTCATTATGCTTATATATGATTTAGTTGCCAAAAATATAGAATTGAATCGAATATATGGCTGAAAAAATAGGATTATTCCAGTTTAAACGTTTATAAACGCAAGTATACGTTTAGTATACCTTTTATTCAATTTTATAACTAGACATTTGTTGGGAATTAATTGATAAACTAAAGAAAGGATTAAAAATGAGTGCATTGAGAAACAGCGTGAGGCTGACTGGCTTTTTAGGAAACCATCCCGAAGTCCTCCTATTCGATCAAGACAAGAAGTTAGCAAAAGTTTCTTTGGCTACCCACGAACGTTTTCGAAACGTGGAAGGCGAATGGAAAACAGAAACACATTGGCATAATCTTCTGTATTGGGGGAAGATGGCCAATTTTGCGGAGCAACAATTGACCAAGGGTGCTGAAATCAGTATTGAGGGGAAGTTATTAAGTAGAAGTTATGAAGACAAGGATGGGCAAACTCGATTCACAGTCGAGGTGGTGGTGAACGAAACCCTCCTGTTAAAACCCAGGAAGAAGTCTAATTCCGATAAAAATGACCGCAAGGAGGACAAATCGGACCAGGCTTCGGATGAAAGCAAGGATGAGTGAGGGAGAGCGGTTTTGACAGGAGGTGTTTTCGTTATTTATATCGTAGTATTTTGATTAGCTTTGCGTAGCAATTCAGCTTATAGTAGCTATAAAGAATATAAACGATATGAAGAATACAGCGTTAACCGATGTTCATATTTCGCTTGGAGCGAAAATGGTTCCCTTTGCAGGATTTAACATGCCCGTACAATACACTGGAATAAATGAAGAGCACGAAACGGTGCGAAATGGTGTAGGTGTCTTTGACGTCAGTCATATGGGTGAATTTATTCTAAAGGGTCCCAAAGCGTTAGATTTAATACAAAAGGTGAGTTCTAACGATGCTTCCAAATTACATGACGGAAAGGTTCAATATGCCTATTTACCCAATGAGCAAGGGGGAGTAGTGGACGATTTGCTCATTTATCGGATTGACTCGGAGACCTATATGTTAGTAGTCAATGCAGGCAATATTCAAAAGGACTGGGACTGGATCAGCAAATACAATGACCTGGGTGTGGAGATGAAAGACATCTCTGAACAGACGGCCTTATTCGCGGTCCAAGGCCCCAAAGCCGCTGAAGCATTGCAGTCACTGACCGATATTGATCTTTCCGTCATGTCTTATTACACCTTCCAAAAAGGCGTATTTGCCGGAATCGAAAACGTGTTGATTTCTGCTACAGGTTATACCGGAGCAGGTGGTTTCGAAATTTATGTGGATGCACAGCATGCGAAAAAGGTTTGGGATGCGATTTTTGAGGCAGGAGTAGCGCAAAAAATTAAACCGATTGGCTTAGGAGCGCGCGACACCTTGAGATTGGAGATGGGCTTCTGCTTGTATGGCCACGAAATTACTGAGGAAAGTTCTCCTTTGGAGGCTGGACTGGGTTGGGTAACCAAATTCACGAAGGACTTTGTAAACTCGGATCGATTAAAGGCCGAGAAGGAAGCTGGTATTAAAAACAGATTGATCGGCTTTGAGATGATCGATCGGGGTATTGCCCGTCAGGATTATGCCATCGTAAATGCGGAAGGCGAAACGATTGGGAAAGTGACCTCGGGGACGCAGTCGCCTACATTGAAAAAATCCATTGGAATGGGATACGTACCGGTGGAATATGCGGCGGAAGGCACGGAGATTTTCATACAGATTCGTAACAACCAAGTGAAGGCTAAAATCGTAAAACCTCCATTTGTGAAGTAATCACGAAAATTCCGCTGCATTTTACAGCGAAGGGAATGATGAAATAGCTCAGGACAATCGTGCTGGGCTATTTCTTTTTAATGGTTTGTCTGACATCCTTTAGCAGCCTAACTTTTAGCCAGAACAGCAATAACAGTACGGCTACTGAAAAGGCCATAATATTGTACTGCTCACTTTGAAATGACGCGATCGCACTCAAAAACATGAGGACAATGCCCAGCGTTAATAAGGTATTATATAAAAACTTCCACTTCATGGTATTCGATCCTGGACGGTTGATCCGCTTTGGGTCCACTTTTGCTCCTTTTGATCTACTTCTTAATAAACCTTCAGATCGGGATCCATTTCATCACGCCAAGCCAAAATACCGCCTTTTAAATTGCTTAAGTTATCAAAGCCTTCTCTTTTGCTCAAAATTTGTACGGCTTGCGCACTTCGCTTTCCACTTCGGCAATGAATGACTACAGGTTTATTCCGATCTATTTTATCCGCTTCGGCTAGAATTTGACCCAGAGGAATGTGAACAGCCCCTAAGTTGGATTCCTGATATTCGAAGTCTTCCCGCACATCAATCAGTTGAAAGTCCTCATTTCTGTCTTGCATGGCCTTTAACTCCTGTACCGTAATCTCTTTCATATCATTTTTTTGAATAATACGCGCAATTTAAAACAATAATGTATTTTTGAGAAATTAATCGGGCACTTTATTCTATCATCTCATGAAAAGATCCATATTAAACGCATTCATTGGGCTATTCGCTTTAGCCGTTTTTCATCCGTCAACGTCAGTCATGGCTCAAGTGACAGAGAACGTCTCCGTTTCGAACATTGTCGACGTAGCCGAAGTAGAACGGATATTGAACACCTTAGCATCGGACGAAATGGAAGGTCGTGCTTCTTTTAGTCGGGGCATAGAAAAAGCAGCACAATTTATCGCAGTAGAGTATGCGAAAATAGGCCTGGAGGAGTTTGGAACGACCGATTATAGGCAAACATTTTACGTTTCCCGAATTAGTCCTGGGGATAGCGAAGTGACGTTAAATGGTCAACACATCGCTTCCGAAAACATCATTGTCGCGAGTACCAACCCGCGCGTTACCTGGGATCAAAATTCACAAGTAGAAATTCTGCACATTAAAGAAGGGGAGGAATTTGCCACGCGGTATCGTGCCATCACCAATAGCGGAAAAAACGCATTGGTCCTGGTAGACCCCAGCTTTACCAGCTTGTTTACCCGTTACAAAGGATTCACTTCACGAAGTCGGGTTTCCCAAGCTTCTGCCCATACGAGCCAAGACGCTCCGAGCACCGTCTTTATTTTGTCAGACAGCGCGACTCCACAAACCTTTCAAGTCAGTTTCACGAATGAAATCGAGGATTTGCCGCTTTCTAACATGATAGGCATGATTCCGGGGCGATCTAAGGCCGATGAATATGTGATCTTCTCCGCACATTATGACCACATTGGCATTCTGCCAGCAGTAGGTCAAGACTCCATCGCCAACGGCGCAGATGATGATGCCTCCGGTGTCTCAGCCGTGATCAGCTTGGCCCAATATTATAAGAAGCGAAACGACAACGAGCGCACCCTGCTTTTTGTAGCCTTTACCGCTGAAGAAATCGGATTGATCGGATCGCAGTACTTTTCCAGCCAGCTGAATCCAGATCAGGTAACGGCGATGATTAACATTGAAATGATTGGTAAAGATTCCAGGTTTGGTCCGAATGCCCTCTATGTGACAGGGTTTGACCAATCTAACTTAGCGAATATCATGCAGGAGAATGTTCGAAACACCGAGTTTGCGTTTCATCCGGATCCCTATCCTACGCAAAATCTTTTTTATCGCAGTGACAATGCGACCTTGGCGGCAGCTGGAGTCCCGGCACATTCATTCTCCACTGTTCAAATCGAAAAAGACCAGTATTACCATACCGTCGGTGACGAAGTAAGTACCTTAAATATCGAAAATATTGTTTCATCCATCCAGGCTATCGCCATCGGCGCGCAAAGCATTGTTGCCGGAAAAGATACCCCGAATAGGGTGGCTAAGTTAGCGCGTTAAGGAAAGCGATGCAACGGGAAAAGAGCAGAAGGTCGGCTTTAAAGGGCCTTCTGCATCACAAAGTCATTTAAGAAAAACCCCTCATAAGGGATGTCGACTTCTTTCACGATCAGGAAGCCTAAACGTCTATAGAATAATTGGGCTGGGTTATGACGGTTCACATTAAGCTCGAGTAGGGCAGCCCCCACTTTGCGCGCTTCCTCTTCTGCATGTTGCATGAGGAGACGTCCGCCACCGAAGCCCTGCGCTTCAGGCAATAGGTATAACTTCTCTATGCGAACAATTACAGGCTCTTGCTTTTCAGAGTCGTCAGGATGCTTTAAGCCAAAACCCACAAATCCCGCTGGCTGATCATCCAGCTCCCAAATCGTGAAACGAATGCCGTCGGCTTGTTGTTGAAGTAGCGCCTCCACCGAATACATCTCGGACAACATGGTCTCGATC
>DASRQK010000066.1:0-5369 GCA_035645875.1 Sphingobacteriaceae bacterium
GACAAACGGACCATTAAAATCACTCAAAAGCACGGCATAGATATCAGTCAGCAACGTGCGCAACAGTTTACTGTGGAACTATTCGATCAGTACGATTTAATTCTGGCCATGGACAAGAAAAATTTGGCGGATATTTTAACATTGGCCCGAAATGACCAAGACCGGAAAAAGGTGCGTATGTATTTAGACAATAAGGAGGACGTGCTGGATCCATATTTTGACGATGCGCATTTTGCACCTGTTTTCGATGTGGTTTATCAGCGTGCCCTCGACTTAATCGAAGAACTCAAAAGTCAATAATAGCGGCTAATCAATCAGAAAATTAAAAATCAATTTTTCCTTCGTAGACAAAGGTGGCTGGTCCTTCCAGAAAAACCTGGGTGAACTGTTCACCGTCTAAGTGAAAATGAATCATCAGATCTCCACCGAGCGCCTTGATGGGGATGTGTTGTTCGCCGGATAGCTGCTGTTGGTAGGCCATCGCCATCGCCGCAGCGGTAGCGCCTGTGCCGCATGCGAGCGTCTCGTCTTCCACCCCCCGTTCGTAAGTCCGAATCGCGAAACCCCCATGCGGATTTTGCTCGATGAAGTTCACATTGATGCCACCTGGCTCATATTGCTTATGATAACGAATTTTTCTTCCTTCGGTCACTACGGGATACAGGTTCAATTGCTCTACCATGCGCACCAAATGTGGAGAACCGGTATCCAACACATAATCTGCTCCGATCTTCTGAATGGATCTCACATCGTTCATTTGCAGCTTGATGGTGACCTCCTGGGGAGCATTCTCTTCCTGAAAGATGCCGGTAGACCCCACTGACAGCTCGGCAGCATGTACACCGTCGGCTGCCATAAAGTCGGTCTTGTCAGTAAAGATCCCTAAGCGGTTTGCAAAAGCGGCAATGCATCGTCCTCCATTCCCACAAAGGCTACCCTCTCGGCCATCGGCGTTGTAATAAACCATTTCAAAATCGTAATCTGCATGGTCTTGAAGCAGCATGAGTCCATCCGCACCAATTCCAAAACGACGATCACATAATTTTTTGACTAAAACAGGGTTATTCTGGTCAAAAAAGCGGTTTCTATTATCAAAAACGATGAAATCATTGCCTGCTCCCTGATACTTGTAAAAACGATGCATAATTTATTACTTTGATACAATTGAACGAATATCGTAAATTTTATTGACAGCACACATGCTTTCAGTAGAACAAATTTCGATGTGATTTGTTTAACATAATTTAACAGAAAGCCCAGCTTAGTGATGTTGAAAAATAGTCTAAATGGTATTAACTTTGATCCATAGGAAATGAAGATAAAAAAAAAATGATAACGATATGAGGAAAATAGGAATTACTTTACTTACCGCGCTTGTCGGTGGCTTGATCGCCGTGGGCGGGTACAAATTATTTGAAAACAAACAACAAAGTAAATTATCATTTGAAGAAAGACAGGAATTGCATTATGCGGCCAATCCCATGACTCCGATCATGGCTTCAACAGGTAATCCGGATTTTACCCAAGCGGCGGCCGCTGTGGCCCCAGCTGTCGTCCACATTAAGACGACCTATCCGGCCAGAACGAGCAATAGGGGTTCCCAGAGTAGTCCCTTTGATTTATTTGAAGAATTTTTCGGAACGCCCAGGCAACGCCAGCCGCAACAGTCCCGCCCTGCTCAAGCGACCGGGTCAGGGGTGCTAATTTCCACAGATGGCTACATTGTGACGAATAATCACGTGGTGGAAGATGCGGATAAGATCGAGGTCGCGTTGACGGATCGCCGTACATTCGAGGCTAAGATTATCGGACGGGATCCGAATACAGATTTGGCATTGGTCAAAATCAATGCGGACGATCTTCCCTTTGTAAAGTTAGGTAATTCGGATGATGTGAGAATCGGAGAGTGGGTATTGGCCGTTGGGTATCCATTAGGCCTGGAATCGACCGTAACGGCAGGGATCGTGAGTGCGACGGGCCGTGCGACTGGGATTATTGGCAATGAATTGTACCAACGCCAGCTGCAGGAGCGTAATCAGCAGCGCGGCATGGGCGGCCAAGGGCAGCAAGAGGAATTCGTGAACACGGCCATTGAGTCGTTTATTCAGACCGATGCGGTGATCAATAAAGGAAATAGTGGTGGGGCTTTAGTGAATGCAAAAGGTGAATTGATCGGGATCAACTCGAACATCATGTCTCCTTCTGGTTATTATGCGGGTTATGGTTTTGCTGTTCCGGTGAATATTGTGAAGAAAATCGCGGATGATTTTGTGAAATTTGGAGAAGTTAGACGTGGGCTGATCGGTATTACCTTCCGTGAATTGGATGCGGAATATGCGAAAGAAGTGGGCGTCGATGAAATTTTAGGTCTCTATGTGAATGACGTCGTCGAAAATGGTGGTGCAGCGAAGGCAGGCATCCGAAAAGGGGATATCATTACGAAAATAGACGATAAGACCATCTATAATTCTTCTGATCTTCAAGAGCGCGTTTACATTATGCGACCTGGGGATAGGGTGAAACTGACGTATAAGCGGGATGGTCGTGAGCGCGAGGCTACCGTGACCCTGCAGGAGCAACCTAAAGATACAGCGGCTGAGGAGCGCAGAACGGCTGCTGCCGCCAGTGCGACCGAGCTTTACAATAAGCTGGGTGCCGGATTTGTCCCGGCTAATGATGCTCAAAAACAAGAATTGGGTGTTCAATCGGGTGTGGTCGTGACTCAGGTTCATCGGGGTGGATTGTTCGATTATTACAATATTCAGCGTGGCTTGGTGATTACCCAAGTTAATGGAGTCGATGTGAATAGCATAGACGATGTGGAGAAGGCGTTGGGTAGAACGGAAAGAAATATCATTCGAATCGTGGGTATTCCACAACGTGGAAGCCGGATCGAATTTAATATTCCGACGGATTTATAAGATCTTTTAATGGTGAGTGAGGCGTGATTCCCTTTTAGGGGATCACAAATAGACAGGGATCGCAGTGATGCGGTCCCTGTTTTTATTATGTTATTATGGGAGGAATTAGCCTATACTTTTAAACGGCGAAAAACCTAATGCGTACACGACAGAAGTAGTAGATGCTGTATATTTTGATCTCCATTACATTACTTGCTTTTGTCAATGGAAAACGCACGGATATCACCAAATTCGTTTTGGTTTGGTGATTCCAACCCCCATTTTCGTTGGCCATCCACCACCACTTCAGATAACACCAGGGTGTTGGACGTTTGCTTAAATTTGGTTTCCAAAACATCGGACGATTCATTCCCCACCTGTACTCGAATTTTCGGACTAGAAACTTCGGTAAATATACGTACCAAATAGGCGTCCAAAATTGGATTGTGATACACCAACACTTGTTCTGAATCGCCAGCTATGCGCCATTGGTCACTGCTAAAATACTCCACACGCATATCCTCAGCGGAATAACAACCATTCTCGGGATGAAACATGTCCTTGCCATCCACTGTGTACCAGACATCGACGTGAGTTTCTACGATCACGCAACATTCGCTTTTTTTACATCCATGAGCAAAGAAAGTGAGAACTATTAAGATAACTGTGGTGTAGGTTTTCATAAATTATGGTGTTATATTAGTTATCATTTGAGATTTATAATTAAAGGTGTGCGGACCTGGATTAAATCCCGCATATCGTAAAACTTCTCCCATGCATTTACAACAGCCGGATGCCTTTCTTTATTACCAGCTCGAACCTCTTGGAACCTTTCGTGTGTGCTGTACATCCAAGCGACCAGCCCTCCAGGATAATACGCTTCCTCTTGAATCGGAAAGTTTCCAAAATCAGAATGAGCTAAGATAGGATTAACTCTGTCATCGCCAGCAACTATTACAAAGCCGCCTTGGATATAATTAATAATATAAAAAGTAGGATTATTGACTTCAAAGTCAATTGGAAACGTACTAAGGACATCCTTTCTCTGCAATAGATTTCCTCCACTTCCCATTCGCAACGAAGGACGCATGTTATTTCCAAAAATGGAATAAAGCTCCGCGATTCGCTCTGCCTGATCTAAACTGACTAAATGGCTTTTAATTTCGCCAATCTCCATTGTATCTATCTCAAAGCTCTCTTTTTGACAGCTTGAAAGAAGTAGTCCAAACAAAATAAAACGAGTAAGGACTAACAAAGATTTCATAATAATATATTAAAGTAAAAACGACAAGTCGATATCCTTTAACGAAAATCTTCTTTAAAGAAAATCATCCTACATTAACTAACAAGTAGTTAACGTACATTGGCTATTTATAACAACAAGTATAAACAATAAATACAACTTTTGAGAAAGTCAACCATAATAAACCCTCAACAATTGTTCAAAGTTATTGTTAGCAGAAATTTTCAATCTCTAATCCCTACCGGTTTTTTTTTACAAAAATTGCATATCAGCTAAAAAGTGACTAATCAGTCGTACTATCAAAATTCATATTATCAAAATTCAATTACTATCGCCCTTTTCTCTATGAATTTCAACAAGTTAAAAAATAAAAAAGGGGACAAGTCTTTCTTTTTCAGACTTGTCCCCAGAGGTGGAGCCGAAGGGATTCGAACCCTTGTCCAGCGAAGGTACAGTGTACGCTTTCTACATGCTTAGCTTCTGTTTGATTGTCGGGAAAGGGTAGGTCAGTTGCTTACCTGTGCCGTTTTCCTTAGTTACTGTTTCTCATCGAAATGCCGTAACCACATTCCGACCAGTTCCATATTACGATGCCCCTGATGCTAAAGCTACAGAACGATACTCTAGCGGGACAAAAGCTATGCTAATTCTAAATTAGGCAGCTAAGGCGTAGTTGTTTTCGCCATTTGAAAGTTTGAAAGTTCAGATTAAAGTGCTAGACTCACAATGCACTGCATGCTTACATAACCATCTCCATCCTGTCTATTCCGGTCGGCCCCATGTAATTCTATGGTACAAAAGTACAAATTAAATGCCACAATGATCCATATGACGTAGTGGCAGCGACAAAAGATGTCGCCATAAGGACATTCAACAACGACAAATGATGTCGCTAGTCCAAAGTTCTAAGCCTCACACTTACTGATCTCTTATGGGCTTCCAATCGCTCCAAATCCGCCAAAGCTTCTACGGTAGAACCAATATTCGAGAGCCCCTCTGGGGTCAGGTGTTGAAACGTGATTTTCTTCATGAAACTGTCCGCTGATACACCCGAATAAGCTCGTGCATAGCCGCTGGTCGGTAGTGTGTGGTTGGTCCCGGATGCATAATCACCTACACTTTCCGGGCTCCAGGGACCTAAGAAAACCGAACCTGCGTGCATGATTTTTGGCACTAATGGCTTATGGTCCTCCATGGCCAAAATCAAGTGTTCGGGCGCATATTCA
>DASRQK010000067.1:0-2124 GCA_035645875.1 Sphingobacteriaceae bacterium
ACGTACCACAATGGTCTCCAGTCAAAGCCTAAAGCTAAAGGCGCGCTCGGAATTTTAAATTCCAGACCAGTTGCAGGACGGATATAAAGTTGAGTGTGTCCATTACCTAAGCCTAATTGAGGACCTACACCCACATGCCAGTTTAAACCGTTGGCTCCAGCGATGGGCTTATTATAAGAATATTCTGCACTTAAGACGGTCCAGCTGTTACCGAAGAGCACGGAACCTGCTATCGCATTTTCAGCAGAAAAATAATGCTTAATCGTGGGGCCCACCCAGGTCGAACCATCACCAACATCGATAAATAAACCCGCAGCGGTACGGTACTGTTGTGCCGAAGCTGTGAAAGAAAGTGCCACAAAAAGGGCGATCATCATAAACTTTGTTTTCATACTATTGAATTGTTAAGTGAGTAAATGGTTGTTTATACGTAAAAGCATGTAGACAAAACTGTGCCAAACCATTCAAAAAATGAAAAAAATAATTCATAAACATAAGCCAAAAACTTGTATCTTTGCACTCCGACAAAGCAGTCGGAAATCCCCTTGATTCTTCCTGGCTGTTTAGGCAATAACAATTTAATGTATCATTAGTTCTCGAACAATGCCCAAAAATCCTGCAATCAAATCTGTATTGATCATCGGCTCCGGACCCATCGTTATCGGGCAAGCCTGCGAATTCGACTATTCTGGCTCACAAGCTGCGCTTTCTCTGAAGGAGGAAGGCATCTCCGTGTCGATTATCAATTCCAATCCTGCGACCATTATGACCGATAAGGTCATCGCGGATCATGTTTATCTTTTACCATTGACCTGCGAAAGTATCGAACAGATACTCCAAGAGCGTCAGATCGATGCGGTTTTACCCACTATGGGTGGGCAGACGGCGTTGAACCTTTGTATCGAAGCGGACGAACGTGGATTATGGGAAAAATACGGTGTAGAAGTGATCGGCGTGGATGTCGCGGCCATAGAAACTACGGAGAACCGCGAGGCATTTCGTAAATTGATGGTAGAGATCGGGGTGGGAGTAGCCAAATCCAAAATTGCAAATTCTTTTCTGGAAGGGAAGGAAGGCGCACAGGAGATTGGTTTTCCTCTGGTAATTCGGCCTTCCTACACCTTGGGTGGAAGCGGTGGAGGTTTTGTCCATAAAAAAGAAGAGTTCGAGGCGGCGCTGAGCCGTGGTCTTCAGGCCTCGCCTACACATGAAGTGTTGGTGGAACAAGCGGTGTTAGGCTGGAAAGAATTCGAGCTGGAGCTGCTTCGAGACGGCAATGATAATGTGATCATTATCTGTACCATCGAAAACTTTGACCCGATGGGTATACACACGGGAGACTCGATCACCGTAGCGCCTGGGATGACATTAAGCGACCGTTGTTATCAGGACATGCGGGATCAAGCCATCAAAATGATGCGCGCGATCGGAAATTTTGCGGGAGGCTGTAATGTACAATTCGCGGTCAATCCCGAAAATGAGGAAATCATCGCCATCGAGATCAATCCACGCGTATCCCGATCTTCGGCATTGGCGTCTAAGGCCACGGGATACCCCATCGCTAAGATCGCTTCGAAATTGGCGATCGGCTATAACCTGGATGAGATTGAAAATCAAATAACGAAAAACACTTCGGCTTACTTTGAACCGACATTGGACTATGTAATCGTGAAAATCCCGCGTTGGAATTTCGACAAGTTCAAAGGGGCCAATAAATATTTGGGCCTGCAAATGAAGGCGGTGGGAGAGGTGATGGCCATTGGCCGGACCTTTATCGAAGCCCTGCAAAAAGCTTGTCAGAGTTTGGAAATCGGGCGCCTGGGGCTGGGAGCCGACGGACGGCAAAACCGCAACTTGGAGGAGGTGATGCATAGCTTGGAGAATCCGAGCGGTGACCGCCTGTTCCACGTGAAGGATGCCTTCGAAATGGGGGTTCCTCTGGAGTCCATTCGTAAGGCGACTTTGATCGACAAATGGTTCCTTCAGCAGATACAGGAGTTGGTCCACCTGGAGACGGAATTGAGACGTTATCAACTGGCCAATATTCCCCGCGACTTTTTCATGACCCTAAAGCAAAAAGGATATTCAGACGGACAAATCGCCTGGATTTTGGGTGGCGGAGTG
>DASRQK010000068.1:0-3653 GCA_035645875.1 Sphingobacteriaceae bacterium
TATGCTGGCATTGAGCTCAAAACCCACTAATAATATGAGCGAATTCAAATATAGCCAAATCATAATAACAATCAATGTACCAATCGATCCGTAAAGTTTATTGTATGCCCCAAATTGATTGATGTAAAAGGCAAATGCCGATAAGGTTAGAATGGCTAAAATAGTAGCCAATGTCGCACCAGGGCTGAAGAATTTTGATTTGTTCGTCGATGCCGGGCCAAATTTGTATAAAATGCTGACGGTGAAGAAATAGATGACAAAGAGGATAATCCATCGCGCAGCACTGATTAAAAAGGTCCAAAATGCCGTGCGCACCTCAAAGGTCTCCCGTAGGTAAGCAATGACGTATCCCGCCAATGTAAATACGCCCATTCCCACCGTTAATGCGATCACGAGCACCAGGGTCAATCCGATAGCGACCAATCGCTGCCTTCCCCAGCTCCGTGATTCGGCGATGAGCGATGATTTATTAAATGAGAGCATCAGGGCGCTCATGCCATTGGTCGAGAAAAATGTGGCCAGGATAAATCCAATGGAAAGTAATCCGCGGTTTTGGTTTTGGACGATGTCCGATAAGGTGGATTCTACCGCTAAAAATGCATTCGTCGGCATAACCAGTTCGACAAATTCCAAGAGCTGTTCCTGAAAATTAGCGATCGGAATGTAGGGGATCAATGTGAACAGAAAGATCATTCCCGGGAATATCGCCAGCATGAAATTATACGCGAGGGAAGAGGCCTTATTAAGGATGGATTCTCGGGCGATCTCCTGAAAAAAGAACGTGGCTACGGTGTACAGGGGTAAGGATCCGAAACCGGGCAGCACAATGACTTTGGTCCACTCAATGAAAATTTGGTAAAACCTGAATCTGCACAATTGTCGGTGTAGCCATGCCATATCCCTATTGACTATAATTAATCATTTATTGAAAATAGGGGCTGAGTGTCTCTAAGAAATCATCCGGAGCACGACAAGGCCTGTTTTTTTTCATATCCACAAAAACCAACGTGGTTTCACCGTAGTTGGCCAATTCACCCTTCTGATTAAAAAGCTCATACTGGAAACGAATCCTGACCGCGGGAAGTTCAGGAATGCTTACACGAATCCGTACTTCTTCGTCGTATAAAATGGGTTTATGGTAGCGGACCTGAAGTTCGGTTACAGGCAGCATCACACCCCGATCCTCCATGGCCTTATAGGAGGTCCCCAGGCTTCTCAGCATTTCTACCCGTGCCACCTCGTAATAGGTTGCATAATTGCCGTAATAGACATAACCCATTTGGTCCGTTTCCGCGTAGCGTACCCGTATTTTTGTCTCAAATGTATACATCTAATTCATGATATTTCGTTCGTTCAATGCGCGTTGGAAGAGTCGTGCATTGCGATTGTGTTCTGCTTGTGTCGCTGCAAAGCGATGGTAACCGGAGAAGTCTTCCTTCGCACACATAAAAATATAGTTGTGCTCCTCATAATTTAAAACCGCATCAATGGCTGCAATGCTCGGCATATTGATTGGTCCTGGGGGTAATCCAGTGTATAAATACGTGTTATAGGGCGAGTCGAAAGACAAGTGCCTATATAGTACCCTTCGGATGCTGAAGTCTTGATTAGCGAAGATCACTGTGGGATCTGCTTGCAAACGCATTCCCCTGCGCAATCGATTCAAGTAGAGCCCTGCTATGGTCGGCATTTCGCTCTGATGCATGGCCTCTCCGTTTACAATAGAAGCCAATATGCTGACTTCTTGAGGGGTCATGTTCAATGCATCGGCTTTCGCTAAGCGTTCCGTGGTCCAAAAGCGCTGATATTCAGCGTGCATTCGGTCTAAAAATTGATCCGCAGAGGTGTTCCAGTAAAATTCGTAGGTGTTGGGGATAAACAACGTGAAAAAATTATCCGGTGTGAATCCATATTCAGTAATCCGCGCCGTGTCGATCAAAAGTGATAGGATCGCTAATGAATCGGCTTCGATTTGTGAACCGATCTTTCCCGCAAATTCTTCTTTCAATCGCAGATTATGAAAGCGCACCCGAACAGGTTCCTGAAGTCCACCACCCAGGCGATTGATCAGGCTTCGGTTATTCATTCCGGGATCTAATTTAAATTTACCGGCCTTCACGCGTGACGGAAAATCCATTTGTTTGGCGGCACGCTGGAAGGTAGACAGGTTTTCCAGCACCTCTTTTCGGCGCAATTCATCTTCGACGTCTTGATACGTCCAACCGGTCCGTATATACAGATAATCCTCCTTAGCGGTGACGTTTTCTTTCAAAAACACACGATAGACCTGATACCCCAGGAGCCCACCAGCCAGCAAAAGTATTCCGGAAATGATCAGCAGTATTTTTCCCCACTGTTTTTTCTTTTTGTTTCCCATATTCACACACTCCGTTTAGCTAATTCGTGTCCATTTTTTACTTAATTGGCTAAAATGAGGTCAATCGGACTCCCTATACTGATGAGGCTGGGTCCACCTTCCGGGTCCTGGCCCACTACGGTCGCTGAGAGACTGTCGGTTACGGGACCTAAATACAGAATCTGGCCCAGGTTAAGCGCTACGCCTTGTAAGGCAAAACGCGCTTCCATTAACGTCAAACCCGTGAGATCCGGAACCGCGACCTGGTTTCCCCCACGGCCATCACCGAGCTTAAGGTCAATGGTCGACCCCTTTGGGATCACGGTACCAGCTTGTAGTGGTGCGCCTCCGAAATGTACATCCAACACCACATCCCGTGCAATATCGGGCATATAAGTCGTATCACCGCGCTTCAATCCATAACTTTGTAACAGGGATTCGGCCTCGATCAGGGTCAATTCCCGTAATTCAGGGAAGGTGATTTCCGGAGCGGACCGGGTAATGATGGTCAGGTAGATCGTGCGGTTCTTTTTTACTCGTGTGTCCACGATGGGATCTTGATCGATCACTAAGCCCGGGACAGCGTCTACCTGATAGATGGAATCCAGGTCATATTCAAAACCCTGATTTTTTAAGACGCGCGTCGCCTCATCGATGTGCAATCCCTTGAGGTCTGGAACCGCGACTGTTTCCCCATGTCGGGTATACATGCGTAACGAAAAAAACACGACCAAAAGAAGCACGACCACAAAGCCAATGGCGATGATGAGGTTCCTTCTAAAAATATCTGTCCTTAAATACGCTAGAAATTTTTTCATAGTTATCCAATCCTTATATTTGCCATCCCGAAATGGACTTAACATTATTATGAAAGCAAAAATAGCATTAATTACTGGTGGTTATACCGAAGAATCAGAAATTTCCTTTAGAAGTTCGGATTTTGTTTATTCTCAACTGGATCATGAGCGTTACGAAGTATATACCATCGTGATTGCGCCGGAAGATTGGTACTATACCGCGAACAATGGTCAACGACACTCCATAGATAAGCACGATTTTAGCCTGCAACTCGGTCGTGACGACTCTTCTAAGATCTTTTTTGACCTTGTGTTCGTCATGGTTCATGGCTCTCCGGGTGAAGACGGCCGGATTCAAGGCTATTTAGACATGATGGGTGTACCGTACACCTCCTGTGATCCCTTGACCGCTTCCTTAACCATGAATAAGGCCTATACCAAGTCCATTTTGCAGGGTATTCCAGATCTTTATTTGGCCAATTCGGTCTTGTTATTCGATG
>DASRQK010000069.1:0-2127 GCA_035645875.1 Sphingobacteriaceae bacterium
ATGAAGGTAGGTCTGTTCCGGCCAAATCTGGAGACGCCGAAAGATTCGGAGAAGACCACAATGGGTCAATCTACCAGCATACAAGCAGCACGTCCTGCGGAAGCGGGAGTTGGAAATGGGTTGGCTTCCGTTTATTTCTCGGACAGCAATGGGTTCGAAGTAGATGCAGCTAATCAAAATGGTAAGGTAGCCTTTATTAATTTTTGGGCGACCTGGTGCCCGCCCTGTATTGCAGAAATGCCCTCCATTGTGAAATTATCCGAACATTTTAAAGACCATGAGGATGTGGTGTTTATCATTGCGGACGTGGATAGAGACTTGGTCAAAGCAGGGGCTTTTATGACTAAGCGAAAATTTAACTTACCCGTTCATATACCCATGGGCACCATTCCCGAGCATTGGCTTGGCCGATCCATTCCGACCACGGTAATCTTGGATAAAAATGGTTTGATAGCCGCTCGTCATGAAGGAGCTGCTGATTATGGTCGTCAGGAAGTATTCGATTTTATTGAAGAGTTGTTAGCCGAATGAATAGAGCACAATTAATCTCCGCCATTAAAAACAAGGCCTCCTTTCTTTGTGTGGGCTTAGACACCGATATCACTAAGATTCCTTCGTTTCTCTTGGATTATGAGGACCCCATATTCGAATTTAATAAGCAAATTATTGAGGCGACGGAAGATCTATGTGTCGCTTATAAGCCAAATACTGCTTTTTATGAAAGCCGAGGTGTGGATGGTTGGAAATCCCTACAGAAAACTTGGGCAAAAATACCTAAGAATTGCCTCAGTATAGCAGACGCTAAGCGGGGTGATATCGGAAATACCTCTAAAATGTACGCGAAAGCTTTCTTTGATCAGGAAACTTCGGGCATGAGCTTCGACGCGCTCACCGTTGCGCCGTATATGGGCAGCGACTCGGTCTCGCCTTTTTTAGATTTCAAAGATAAGTGGACGATCGTATTGGCCCTAACCTCTAATCAAGGTGGACTGGACTTTCAACTTTCCGAAGAAAAGCACAGCGGTCTTCCATTGTATCAGCAGGTGATTAGCCGTTGTAATGAATGGGGAACGGCGGATCAATTGATGTATGTAGTGGGTGCCACGCGTGCGGAGCGCTTTACCGAAATTCGTAAATGGGCGCCCCATCATTTTTTATTGGTACCGGGAGTAGGGGCACAGGGGGGGAGCCTAAAAGAAGTCTGCCAATATGGCTGGGTACATCAGGATGTGGGATTATTGATCAATGCCACCCGATCACTTATATATGCCTCCAATGATCGGGATTTTGCAGAGAAAGCCAGGGCAGAAGCCTTGTTACTTCAAAAAGAGATGGAACAAATACTGATCGAAAAGGAAGTGATTTAATGCTGGCTTTGCAGGGTGACCAACACCTTATCAATTCGATTATTGTCCATGTCGATGACTTCGAAGGTGTAATCCTTCCACAAGAAAGATTCTCCTTCTACTGGAACATGTCCTAATTTGAGCAGAACTAAACCTGCAATCGTATTGATACTTCCTAAGTCCTCATCTTCTTCCTCATTCCAGTCTATTCCTAAAGATTCCAGCAGTTCATCAATTTGGAATTGACCATCAATTAATAAACTACCATCCTCACGGGTAATGATTTCAGGACGTTCCATGTCCTCTCCGTCGGAAATATTTCCCACCAAACTACTGAGAATATCGTTTAGCGTGACAATGCCCTGAATCGCTCCATACTCATCTAAAACGATGGCCTGATGGATTTTGGAAGTTTTGAATTTATTCAATATACTGTAGGCTGAGCTGTTTTCATGGACATAATTCAGGGGCTGGATCAAGTCGCGCAACTCTATGGCCTGCTCTACTAAATATTGATTTAAAAGTGATTTGATATGCACAATACCCACAATATGGTCCAATCCATCTTCACAAACCGGATAAACCGTATGACCACTTTCCAATATGGTTTTCTTGTGATCCTCGTAAGCGTCCTGCAAATCCAGCCAAATGATATTACTCCGGTGTGTCATGAGGTTGATCGCCCGTTTATCCCCTAAACTAAACACCCGATCCACAATTTCATGTTCAATATGTTCGATCGCGCCACTGTCAGCCCCTTCGTCGACCATGGCCTTGATTT
>DASRQK010000070.1:0-3236 GCA_035645875.1 Sphingobacteriaceae bacterium
GGGATTTTTCAAGGCACTCATGGGGTTCCCGTGCACATCGACCAATACCTTAATTTTGTCTAGTGTATCCCTAAACATGAACTTGGAGCGATCCATGGTTCCAAAAAGGTTGGAAGCAGCCGGGAACTTGCTCCCTTTTACTTGTTCAAAAAGTAAGGCAGGTCCTTCAGCGTCATACACACGCATATGAATGGCCGCCATTTCCAAGTAGGGGTCAACCTCCTGTTTAATGCGGATTAAATGCCCGTGTTTTTCTAAATCATTGACGCATTCTGCTAAACTGCTGTAACCCATAGTATGTTCCCTTGATGAATATAAATCTGTATTTTCCGGATTAAACCCAAAGATACAATCAACTTTGCTATATTTGCGCTAAATCATTAAAAAGAAAGATTATGTTGCAAATGTCTTACATTCGGGATCATCAGGATCAGGTGATCGAACGTTTGGGAATCCGTAATTTTACTCAGATTGGTTTAGTGGAAGAGGTCATTTCCTTGGACGAGAATCGGAGAAAAGTGCAAGCTGAGGCAGATGCCTTACAAGCAGAAGCCAACAGTGCGGCCAAAAGGATTGGTGAACTGATGCGCGAAGGTAAGAAAGAGGAGGCTGAAAAGGTCAAATCACGTTCCTCGGAATTTAAAGAAAATATAAAATTATTGCAAGATAAGTTGAGCGAGATCGAGCGTGGCCTGTATGAGCGATTAGTCCAACTACCTAACCTGCCCCATGAATCTGTTCCCGCCGGTGTAGGTGCTGAGGATAATGAAATCGTCCTGGAACACGGGGAGAAGCCCCATTTAAATGAGGGGGCAAAACCGCATTGGGAATTGGCCAGCAAATACGACATCATCGATTTTGAATTGGGTGTTAAAATTACGGGTGCCGGTTTTCCGGTTTATAAAGGAAAGGGCGCAAGGCTTCAACGGGCGCTGATTAATTTTTTCCTGGATCAGGCGATTCAGGCGGGTTACGATGAAGTGCAACCGCCTGTCGTGATCAATGAAGCTTCTGGTTTTGGAACGGGGCAACTTCCTGATAAAGAAGGGCAAATGTATCATATCGGGGGAGATGATCTCTACTTGATTCCTACAGCAGAAGTGCCAGTGACTAACCTCTATCGGGACACCATCGTGAAAGCGGAACAATTCCCGATCAAACATACCGCCTACACGCCTTGCTTCCGACGTGAGGCAGGTTCATACGGTTCACATGTACGCGGATTGAACCGTTTGCATCAGTTTGATAAAGTAGAATTGGTCCAAATTGTACATCCAGACCGCTCCTACGAAGTGTTGGAAGAGATGAGCAGCTACGTTCAATCTTTATTGCAAGCCTTGGAACTACCCTACCGTGTGCTACGCCTTTGCGGGGGGGACATGGGCTTCACCGCTGCATTGACCTATGATATGGAAGTTTGGAGTGCTGCCCAAGAACGTTGGTTGGAGGTCTCTTCGGTTTCCAACTTTGAGACGTTCCAGAGCAATCGTCTAAAAGTCCGGTTCAAAGGTGAGGACGGCAAGATGCAATTGGCCCATACCTTAAACGGTAGTGCATTGGCCCTGCCTCGTATTTTGGCCGCCCTGTTAGAGAATAACCAGACCGGCGAAGGCATTCGTATCCCCAAGGTACTGGTGCCTTATACCGGTTTTGAGTGGATCTAAAGCCGTTTCACGATTTACGGCAGATACTCGTAGGTCGCCTGCAAGCCCAGTGGAATGCCCAAGAACCAATAGATGAGTAAAAATATAGTCCATGCGATACCGAAAATGATCGTATAAGGCATCATGATGGAAACTAAGGTTCCGATTCCAGTCGTCTTTACGTATTTTTGACAATACACGACGATCAAAGGGAAATAAGGCATCAGTGGTGTAATGACATTGGATATCGAATCGCCCACCCGGTAGGCCGCTTGGGTGAGATCCGGTGAGATCCCCAATTGCATGAGCATGGGTACTAAGATGGGGGCGACGAGCGCCCATTTCGCCGAGGCTGATCCAATGAAGAGATTCAACAAGCCCGTGATTAAAATAATTCCCACAATGGTGATTTGTGGCGCCAACTGAAGAGCCTGCAAGACAGAGGCTCCTTTCAACGCTAACAATGCACCAATATTGGATTGACCAAAAGCGTCTATAAATAATGCGCAAAAGAAGGCCATTACAATGTAATAGCTCATCGAGGACATGGATTTAGACATGCTGGTAATGATGTCTTTCGAACTCGCGAACACACCCGATAGTAAACCGTACACGATCCCCGGAATGAGGAAAATCACAAAAATAAGCGGGACAATGGATTGCATCAATGGTGCAGCCAGAGAGGTGATTTCTCCCTGTTCGTCTCGCCAGGCAGAATCCGATGGAGCCGCCCAGAAAAATAGTCCGACCAAGCAGAATAACATGACGAATGTGGCCGTATAAAAGGCTTTTTTCTCCTTTTTATCCAGGTCATCCATGGTCGGTTTCTCCGCTTCCTCCAAGTCTACTTTCACGTTTTTCAATCGCGGTTCAATGACGCGATCTGTCAGGTACCAGCCTAAAAGGATAATTAGCAAAGAGGAAGCCGCTGTGAAATACCAGTTGTTCAGGGGATTTAATTGGACGGAAGGGTCAATGATTTGAGCGGCCGATTGGGTGAAACCCTGTAAGAGCGGATCTATGCCAGATGGGACGAAATTCGCACTAAAGCCACCCGAAACACCGGCGAATGCAGCCGCAATTCCCGCTAATGGGTGTCGTCCTGCTGCATAGAAAATGATTCCCCCCAAAGGTATGACCAATACATAACCCGCATCAGCCGCTGTATGTGAAACGATGGCGACCAGAATCAACATCGGCGTGAGCAGCATCTTAGGTGTAAATCCTAACATGGTTTTCAAACCTGCATTGATGTAACCTGAATGATCGGCCACGCCTACACCCAACATGGCTACCAATACGATCCCAAGCGGCGCAAAACTGGTGAAGGTGGTGACCATATTGGTGAAAAAGCTGGTAATCGCTCGGGGTTCCAGCAGATTGTTGATTTGAATCGCTGCCCCCGTTCTGGGATCAATATCCGCAAAGCTAAACGTGGATAAAAACGCAGAAAGTGCCCATACGATTAACATCAAAAAGAAAAATAGAATGGCCGGATCAGGTAATTTATTCCCTGTTCGCTCGATCACATCCAGAAAACGGGTCATCATCGACTGTCTCGCTGGCGGATTAGGTGGATTTTCACTCATTTTT
>DASRQK010000071.1:0-2213 GCA_035645875.1 Sphingobacteriaceae bacterium
GAGTCACCATGCGGGTGGTATTTACCCAGTACGTCTCCCACGATACGGGCGGACTTCTTATAAGGTTTTCCACTGGTCACACCCAAATCAAGCATCCCATAAAGCACGCGTCTATGCACGGGTTTTAAACCATCGCGCACATCAGGAAGTGCTCTGGAAACAATCACAGACATCGAATAATCGATGTACGCAGATTTCATTTGATGCTCGATATTTATCGGAATGATCCGATCATTTGCCGGGACTAAATTATTGTCGTTTTCTGTTTCTTCTGCCATATGCTCTAAAATTCAACCACTAATGCACAGCCTTCATCATTTACATACTGTGCGCATGCGAAAATAACAATTTTTTAACGGACAAACGAATAGTTTTTTGCCTATGTTTGTGTTTAAAATGAAAAAAATGACGACAAAAGCCGTAAATAGAAAAACACATCCGCTACTTGTATGGTCAGGGCGTGGAAAAATGGCTTTTGCGTCGAAATTGATCCTTATTTTTCTCATTGTCTGGTCTCTGTCTCGATATTCGGAGTTCTATGCACAATACCCAGTACTGGCTAACATGGCGTATGGACTCAATACTTTTTTGACTGCGAGTGTCCTGATCTCGCTGGGCCGATTTCTATTGATTTCCTGGTATAGCAGGCGAAGCAGAGAAAATAATCGCTTGCGGGCCAATGTGGTGTTGGGGATCAATCAGATTGCAGGGATACTGAATATTGTTTTTGCGATCCTGGGGATGATGTTGGCGACCAATATTAACCCCACTGAGTTTCTGACTAGCATCACCTTGGTGGCCATGGCCATTGCGATCTTATTTAGAGATTACATTACCAATATGATTAGTGGTCTATTGATCATGTTCTCCGATAAATTTACCGTGGGGGATTACATTAAAATAAATGAGGATCAAGGCCGCATCGTGGATATTACCCTGTCCAATATCATCCTTAAAAATGAAGATGATGATCGGGTGATGATTCCAAATAATACCGCATTTAATGTCAATATTATTAATCAGACCATTGAAAACACCCGAAAAATGGTCATCGATTTTAATCTGCCACTTCAAAGTGCGCACAAACGCGCCCAATTGGAGCATCGCTTATTCGAGGCGATCGAGGAAATGGCGGAAGAAGTGGTCAAAGACAGTGTGACATTTCGAATTGTATCCATCACGCATTTGGAGGTTCGGTTTAAACTTACTTTGCTTTTACACGCCAAGATCAAATCGAAAAAAAGCGGGATCAAAGATCGTATATTAACGGAAGTCTTAGCGTTTGATGCCGAATTCGGTGATCTAAGTGACCGATTAAATTGATATCAACGAGAATTAGTTCATTCTAAGCTTGATGCCTTTAACCAGGTGGTTTTCCCCTTTTTCCAGGATTAGCTTCGCGCGGTATTTGGTAGGTTGAATGTTCTGCACCAAGTTGGGTTTATTGATTTCGTTCCAAATGTTGGTCGCCATTTTTTGGCTGTCCGTCTCATCGAGCTC
This sequence comes from Sphingobacteriaceae bacterium, assembly GCA_035645875.1. GTDB lineage: Bacteria > Bacteroidota > Bacteroidia > Sphingobacteriales > Sphingobacteriaceae > DASRQK01. The sequence continues at coordinate 1,501 of DASRQK010000071.1, forward strand.
AGCGAATCGATGAAAGTAGGAGCGTTCATCCTGAAAGGCGGTCTTTCTCAAGGATTCAAAACGATTGATATACCAGCTTTTCAGATGAGCAGCAGGCGCATCTACATAGATGGAAAAGTCAAAAAAGTCTGAAACGAAAATTCGTGGACCTTGTTGCTTTCGACTCATATTTACTTGTAAAACATTGATCCCCTCCACAATGACTACATCCGGCTGGTCCAAGATTTGATATTCGCCCTGAAGTACATCGTAGGCTAAGTGGGAATAGACGGGTGCCTTCACTCGTCTTTTGCCGGATTTGATAGCCGCTAAAAATGAAAGTAAATGACGTGTGTCGTAACTTTCTGGAAAACCTTTTCGGTTCAAGATTCCTCGCTCGGTCAACATTTTATTTGGTAGCAGAAACCCATCAGTGGTGACGAGCTCTACCTTCAGTTTTTTGGAATTTAGGCCCAATACGCGTTGCAAAACTCGAGCGGTGGTACTCTTGCCTGCTGCTACACTACCGGCGATTCCGATGATGTAGGGTAACTTTTTAGTTTCATTTTTTAGAAATTGATCGACCTTTTGATGCAGACGCCAGTGATGATCCATTTGTAGATGTAACAGTTGACTCAGGGGGAAGTAAATGTCTTCGATTTCCTCCATGGTGAGGGGCTCGTTAAGCGCTTTCAGCTCCTGTAAATCTGATTCTGCCAGATCGTAGGCCGCAT
>DASRQK010000072.1:0-7132 GCA_035645875.1 Sphingobacteriaceae bacterium
TGATCGGAGCCATAAATAAAATTGCGATTTCCTATCAAAATCTGGGGGTTTGGCCGTAATTTAGTGCATGGCTACGCGCAAAAAAATTTTAGTGACCGGGAGTAATGGGTTATTGGGCCAAAAAATCACAGACCTGGCACGCAACGATCCCAGAATTGAGTTGATTGCGACCTCAAAAGGACCCGATCGGCATCCAGCCAAGGGAGCAGGGTATACCTATGTGGAATTGGACCTCTTAGCGGAAGAACATGTCACGCAGACCCTTCAAGGTCAGCGTCCCGATGTGATTATACACACAGCCGCCATGACTAATGTGGACGCCTGCGAGGAGTTTCCAGAACAGTGTGACGAGATTAATGTGCATGCCGTTAAACATTTGGCGGATCAATGTGACAAACTGGGCATCCACCTCATTCATCTTTCTACTGATTTCATTTTCGATGGAACACAAGGTCCGTACCGGGAAGATGACGAACCCGCACCCTTGAGTCATTATGGTAAAAGTAAGTTAACGAGCGAAAAAATCGTTCAGCAACTCCGCACGGACTGGACCATTATCCGTACGATTTTAGTATACGGAGTACTGGATGACCCAAGCAAAAGTAATATCGTTTTATGGGCCAAAACTGCATTGGAGAAAGGGGATACCATTCGGGTCGTTGATGACCAATGGCGCATGCCTACCTTGGCGGAAGATTTGGCTACAGCCTGCTTGAATGCCGCACTTGAACAGGTAAGCGGAATTTTTCACGTGTCGGGGGCTGATTATTTTTCAATCGTTGATTTGGTTCGTGAGGTAGCGGATTTCTGGGGATTGGACCAAGCGTTGATCCAACCGATAAACTCCAAAACCCTCAACCAAAAAGCCAGCAGACCTTCGAAAACCGGCTTTATTTTGGAAAAAGCTAAGGATCAATTGAATTACACCCCCACGCCCTTTAAAACTGGATTGGAGCTGGTCAAAGCACAATTGGCGAGTCGGCCATAATTAACCCTTGTAGATGCGAGGCTTAATTCGCAATTTTGCAGCATGGAACAAAAACTGGCGAAAGAATCGCTGACCATCATGACGGAGTTGGTATTGCCTAACGATACCAACACATTGAATAACCTCATGGGTGGTCGACTGCTGCATTGGATGGATATTGCTGCAGCGATTTCTGCACAAAGACATTGTCACAATACCGTGGTTACAGCCTCTGTAGATAATGTGTCCTTTAAGCACCCCATCAAGCTGGGGGCGATCGTCAGTATTGAAGCGCAGGTAACCCGCGCCTTCACCACCTCAGTAGAAGTCAGAATGCGGGTTTGGGCCCAAAACGTCCCCTCCGGAGAGCGGATAGAATCCAACACGGCCTATTATACTTTCGTGGCCCTGGACGAAAATGGTGCTAAAATACAGGTGCCCCGAGTCGTACCGGAAACGGCAGAAGAACAGATCCAATACGATTTAGCACTTCAAAGAAGAGAATTGAGATTGGTGCTTGCAGGTAAAATGCAGCCTGATGAAGCTAATGAGATTCGGCAACTTTTTGGACGGAGACAGCCTTCCATTGACTGACCGGAAGTTCATACGAGAAAACAGCACCTGAACCATCTGGCCGATTTCCAGCCCATATCTTACCGTTCAATTCGGTGATCATTTCCTTACAAATGATCAGCGCAAGGCCTGCTCCTCCCTTGACTTCTTTGCCATTCTCACTTGAAATCGATGGACTTTTGATGAAGAGTTGTTTTAATACGGCTTCAGGTATACCCGGCCCCCCATCTGAAATTTGAACATGCACGTGTTCATTATCCTCCGTTTTATAAGCCTGTATCTGGATCATTCCACCTACTGGGCTGTATTTTATGGCATTATTTATCAGATTCCTATTCACGAAAAGAAGCATTTCAGGCTGAGCACTTACCGCCAATTCCTCGTCAATTTTCCAATCAATCTGTATAGCCGAACGCTCTATGTTGTAGGCATAGAAATCCACCGCATCCTCTAAACTTTCTTGAATCGATACAGAGACTGGAGTCTCAGCCCAGCCGACGGTCTGCAACTTAATCCAATAAAGGAGTCCATCTAGCACCTGAAGACTTAAACTCGCTGAATGCTGAATTTCTTGATAAACTCTTTCTTGCTCCTTGGGATCTAATTCCGCCATCAGGTCATTGCTCATCATCAATATGGATGAAAATGGTTGGCGTAGATCGTGGGACAGAACGGCTATCAATCGGGTACTAAATTGATCCTTAGCTTCCAATAGCTGGTTCTTCTTTTCCAATTCTCTGCTTGCCAATTCTAAATTTCGCAAAAGACGGCGTTTTACACGATACTGACTGAAAGCCCACACGGCAATCAAAATAGCCAGAGTCCCAGCAATAACCATCACCGCAGCCCAAGTCTGGCGCAATTCCAATCTGGCTTGTTGAATACTGAGATCATTTTCCCGAATAGTCAGTTCTAAAAAACCCAGCCCATCCCTGTCATTTTCAAGCGCCCGAATTCGATTAATTTCCCAAATCTGTGCGCTGTACAAGCTCGGGTTAGGGGGCACCGGCTGTAGCCCTTGCCAAATGCGATCCGCATGATTCAAAATCACATACCTCAACTGATCGTAACCCAATGAATCGGCCAGGTCCAGAGCGGAGCCTATATAATATTGAACACTATCGGCAGACTGCGTAGAAAAAGTATGGGCCAAGTCCAATAAAGATAATGCCTCAATATACCGATACCCACGATCCTGCAACTCGCTTCGAAGCCGCCTCATTTCTGTACGCACATAATCGATCTGCGCACCGCTTCTAAAAAGAAGCAAAACCTTAGCATGCCTCAAGATCATTTGCGTTCGCTCATCATGGTGTTCATCTGCGATGCGCTGCGCCTCTTCCAAAAATTTTCCCATTTCGGCAGCTGGCATTGTAGGCGCTTGAGGCATCACCATATTGATCATTATCAGTGCACGGATGGAGTCTCGTTCCAGGTTAAAACTTTCCTGATAAGCTACTTCGATCTGTTCGATTCCTTGTGCAACTTTACCTTCTTCCAATAACAGCACGCCAATATTCATCTTCATTTCGACCACCTGCTCAGCCAATCGCAAACGCTCAAAACCGGCCAAAGCAGCATTCGCGTACTTATATGCCAAGTAATTCTTGCCCTTCTGCATATAATAAAAGGCCAACACGTTCAACGCGCGCGCCTCACTTTCTCCATCTTTGATGCTTCGCGCGAGTTCTAAGGCTGCATTACCGTAGTGAAAACTGGAATCGAGAGATCTTTGGGTATAAATCATCCCCAAACGAGCCATGGTATTTGCCCGATCATGAGGCAAGAGATCCGACTCCAACCGATCGTAAAGTTGACCTATCAGCTGGTCTTGCGCATTCGATAGATTCCAGCAAAAAAGTAACGAGAGCGTAATAAGAAGGAAACGGAAACTTTTCATACTACATTCAGGCTAAGTACCCAATTCCAAAATACGATCGAACTCTTCTTTCTTTAGCGGCATCACTGACAGCCTTCCTTGCCGGACCAATGCAATATCTTGCAAGAATTCATCGTTTTTAATCGTTTGCAAGGTGACCGGTTTTTCCAGTTTTTGTACCGGCTCTAAATCCACAGCCACCCAGCGATCGTCATCGGTGGTCGGATCTTGATAATATTCTTTAATCACCTTAGCAATCCCCACCACCTCCTTGCCTTCATTACTATGATAAAAGAGCACTAAATCACCCACCTTCATATCTTTTAAGTTATTTCGGGCTTGATAGTTTCGCACCCCATCCCAAAAAGTGCCCTTATCTACTTCAAATTGCTGCCAGCTATACTTAAAAGGCTCAGATTTGACTAAAAAATACTTCATACCGCTTTATTGCTTGTTTTGGTCCGTAGGAACCTGCATCTTTTCGGCAAAATGATCGCAATAATCCCGCAAATCACCTATTACGGCCTGTGCGAGCGGATCCTGTCCCGCGGCCCGCAAGAACGTATCACCCATCGTCTGAAGTGTCTCATAAAAGAAGCGGGTCATTTCGTCCAAGGGCATATCCTGTGTCCAAAGGTCAATCCGTAAAGAATTTTTATATTGATGATCCCACAGTGCCAGAAACATCGCCTTAGCGGGTAAGGCCTCTGTTTCCTCCCCATCGGTGGATTCCCAATTGATATTTTGTGGAATATTTTGTTCATCCAATTCCACCTGAATTTTAATTTCTGCCTTTTTCATATTTTATTCAATCTACAAGCCACAGCTTGACTATCCATGCTACAATCGCCACAGCGATCAGAAAAACCAGCTCCATAATCCATATCCTTCGCATATCTCGGACAATTACTCGAGCGGCTTGATCCGCTCCGACTAAGATAATGAAAAGCAATAAGACATAGAGCATCTGTCCCCAGCGAAATTCACCTTCCCAGAATTCCCATAAAATCCAAGTCAACAATCCCGCCAAAACCATGCTTAACGGAGTGATTCTCAACTTGCTCATCTAGACTTTCTCCTTCCCTTCGATCGTGAATGGAAACGACTTCGAGTTCCGGATCGCTTCACTGCATGCTTCTTTTCGTGAAATGCACCCTGATAATCTGGATTTTCTTTCTTCCTCTGAGCGTCGATCGCACGATCCATCTCCTGCTTCTCCTTAAAACTCGTCGCTTCGATAAATACTTCCTCAGGAAATGGAGCCACCGGAATCTGTTGCCGGATCAATTTTTCAATGGATCGCACTAAATGTGCTTCAGCCGGATTACAAAACGTAATGGCATCACCTTTCTTGAGCGCTCGTCCCGTACGACCAATTCGATGAACATAATCTTCGATCACAATGGGCACATCAAAATTAATCACATGGCTCACATTGCTCACATCCAAGCCTCTTGCCGCAACGTCAGTCGCTACCAAAATGCGTACTTCACCAGCTTTGAACGCATTAATCGAATTGATTCGGGTATTTTGACCTTTATTTGCGTGAATGACACGAACATCTTCCAAGCCATAATTGCGTTCTAAAAAATTGAAGATTTGATCGGCAGCCACCCGGGTTCTGCAAAACACGATTGACCGCTCAATGTCTTCTTGATCAAACAAATATTTTAATAAGTTGATCTTCGTTTTATGATTAGGAACATGGTACAGTGATTGGTCTACCGTGACCGCCGGTGTGGCTTGTTCTGAAGCCTGCACCACTACTGGAAACTCCAGGAAATCACCCGAGATTTTATGAACAAGTTCACTCATGGTGGCCGAAAACAGTAGATTTTGTCGCTTTCGCGGCACCACTTCCAGAATTCTATGAAGCTTACTGATGAATCCCATATCCATCATTTTATCGGCTTCATCCATGACCATTTGACGGATGGATTTGGTCACAATATGACCCGCCAGATACAAGTCCAAAAAGCGTCCAGGCGTACTCACAATAATATCCACTCCTGCTTCCAATGCCGCAATTTGACTTTTTGGACCAATCCCTCCGTATAAAACGACCGTTCTAAGATCCAGATTCTTAGCCAAAACTGAAATATGCTCCCCAATTTGTAAGCCCAATTCACGCGTAGGCACCAGAATCAACACACGTGCATGATCACCCTGCGCAAAATTCAGCATGCGCAGAATAGGCAGCACAAATGCTGCGGTTTTTCCAGTCCCGGTTTGGGCAATACCCATCACATCCTGGCCACCTAATATGGCTGGTATGGATTTCACCTGTATAGGCGTGGGCTCCGTATACCCCGCATCAGTAATGGCTTCCAACAATTGTTTATTAAACCCAAATTGCTGAAACGTGTGTTTCTCCTCCGTGGACATCATACAAACTTAGATAAAATATACCTAAAATCCACGATGAACGCTCGCAATAAATCTAATTCGCTCTTTTTATAGAGATCAAAACCCGATTATTAGGACCAAATGTATAACCATATTCATAGACGTGCCGAAGTGTAATCCCTTTCGAGGTTTTACGAATATGGGTATAGAAATTGAAATTGAATCCGGATTTTTCGAGTTGTACTTTGGGAACACTTGCTCGCCCCTTAGCGCTAAAACGCTCAATGATCCTTCGATTAGTCTTTAGGATTTTATTCACATGGTTCACATAAACCGCCTCTTCTCGATAAATCTTGTTGTGATAATTGGATTTACACAAATGATCGCAGAATTTTTTGTCGGTTCTGCCTAATAGTTCGCTTCCACACTCACGGCATTTTTTAATTTCGGTCATAATCCCTCCATTATTTTGGTTAATAAAATTGGTTATTGTCGACAGGTTCCGTTACAAATATAGTTATTTTCTTAATAAGAACGAAATATTTGGTGAAATGATTTTTATCGCTACTTTTGGAAGCATATGCGATTGCTAATAATCCACAATTTCTATCAAGATCCCGGAGGGGAAGACACGGTGTTTAACCAAGAGTCCTCCATGTTGAATGATGGCGAGCATCGCGTCAAAAAATTGACATTCAAGAATAAAAAAGGCTTAAGCGGCCTGTGGCAATTTTTAGGGTACCCCTGGAACGTGAAGGCTGTAATTCGCATCAAAAAAGCGATTAAAGACTTTAAGCCGGATGTAATCCACATCCACAATATCCATTACGCAATAGGCCCATTGGCCATTCGAAAAATCCACCAGTGGGGTATTCCCATGGTATGGACCTTGCATAATTATAGGCTTCTCTGTCCATCAGCTACCCTCTATCATGAGGGGGAGCTATTCACCTCGAGCCTAAGTGAAAAATTCCCGTGGACGGCAGTTAGAAAAGGCGTGTGGAGTCAGTCGACACTGAAAACCTTTTGGTTAGCATTGACCTATTACATGCATAATCGCATGGGGACGTGGAACTTGGTAGATCGCTACTTTGTCCTAACCGAATTTGCTCAGACGTTGTTTAAAAGTCACTGTCCCTGTATTGATCCGAATAAATGGATCGTAAAGCCCAATTTTACAGAAGCCGCAGAATCGTTGGAAAACATCGGAGAAAGTCGAAAGCCTGAAGTATCGGTGGAAGTGGCAGAAATGGAGAGGGATTCGGCTCCCTATTTATTTGTGGGTAGGCTCAGTTTAGAAAAAGGCGTGCACAGCCTGATCGACACATTTATTCAGCTAAAAAAACCATTGAGGATCGCAGGAGACG
>DASRQK010000073.1:0-8895 GCA_035645875.1 Sphingobacteriaceae bacterium
ATGCGATATAAGCCAGATCCATATCGACTACTGCATTAATGATCTGTTCTAATTTAGGCAGGTACTCATTCTCGCCCTCTGTAAAGATAGGCAGGTAGCCAGTTTTTAAGTATTTATTGAAAAGAGGTAATGGTTGGATGAATATTCCGAGGAAAGTACACCACCCGTTCCGGGCGAAAGTACACCAGTGATTGATTCTTATTTCGCACACTTTGTGCCACTGGTTTTTCAAAGTTAATGATTTTTTTTCTTGCGCAAGGATTTTCCTTGGAGTTCCATTCGATGAGCGGAAGCTGTCAATCTGTCCATTATTGCATCAGCCAAAGTGGGCTCATCTATAAAGTTGTACCACGCTTCTACGGGCAACTGCGAGGTAATGACTACCGAACTGACTCCGTATCTGTCTTCGAGTATATCAAGTAAAGCTAACCGACTATTTGCATCAATTCCTTTTAGTCCGAAGTCATCCAGTATGAGCAATTTATGATTGGACAGACTTTTGAGCCACTTTATATAAGTTCCTTCTAATTTGCTCTGTGTAACCATGTCCATAAAACGATTCATATTAAAGTACATGGTTCTGTACCCCAATAGACAAGCCGATCTTCCCAAGGCACATGCCAAGAAGCTTTTTCCGCATCCGGTCGCGCCAGTTATCAAGACATTTTCAGCTTTCTGTATAAAGCTGCCATCTGATAGTCGAAGAACCTGTTCTCTGGTGATTCCCCTTTCCGCGTTGCAGGTGATTTCTTCTGGCAGCGCGCTGTACCTTAAGCGGCTCGCTTTAAGATACTTTTGCGTCCTGGAAAAGTCTCGATGCTCGATTTCGGCCTGGACCATAGAGCCCATCAGTTCGTGTACGTTCTGTACTTCATGCAGGGGCAATGCGGTCACTGCTTCATAGCGTCGGGCCATTCCGGCCAGACGGAGTGTTTTAAGTTGTTCAATGGTTTGATCTGTGTTCATATGATTAGATTTATTTATATTCATCAGCACCCCGGATATTATGATGTAAGGGGATCGTGTAAGTGGTCTGCGGCTGTCCGTCTTCCAGCAGATCCATACGGTTATCAAGAATGTCCTTAACGGCCATATAGGTAAACCGTCGACCTTTTAGCGCACGGGAGCATGCTGCTTCAATACGATTCGGGTACAGGGAGGCCAGGCGCATCAGACCCTGACATGCTTGGTAAGATTGATCAATAATCAGCTTATTGTCCATCACTTTCTTAAAGTATTCCTTCGTTGCTAAGCCGTATTTCTCCGCTCGTGAAAGATAATCATCTGGGTTCCACAATTTACGTTCTCTCATACGTCTGTGATGTTCGGGTTGATGTTCATGATCTGTAGAGTATCCGTGCTTTTTGTAACTCCTGTGATGTAGTGCAATCCGTTTGCTCCCGTAATATATTTCAACCGTATCGGTGCAATATGCGATACGTACTTCTTTACCTACATAACGAAAAGGGACGCTATAAAAGTGCCAATCTTCACCCACGACCACATGGTAATTGTTTTGTACTTTCGCTCTGGTATAGTGCTTGACTTCATAGGGTGTGGCTGGCAAAGCTTGAAGCGCATACCGCTCTTTTTCGGTAAATAACTCGCGACGGCTAAACGTTCGACGTTGGAAGTTTTTGCCGTGGTGTACCGCTAATTTTTCCTTTATTGCCTCGTTCAGCTGCCTTAGTGAGTTAAAGGTCATATTCCGTAATGGTGCGTAGATCCGCTGATAGGTGATCTTTACAGCGTTCTCCACCGAGGGTTTATCCTTGGGCTTTGCCGGTCGTGATGCCAACAAGGCAATGTTATTATGGTTAGCCCATTGTTGAAGCATATCATTGAACGCCGGCTCATAGCGATTGCTACGGGTTACCCACTGCTTCATGTTGTCCGATTTGGCCGATAGAGGTGCGCCGCCAAAATGACCTAAGCAATTATTAAGCGCGCGTATCACTTGGGGTAAAGTGGCATTCGGGAGCGCTTCTACATAACCGTATCCGCTGAACGGGAGCACAGCGACGAATACGGGGCACTGGATTACTTCCCCACTTTCAGCATCCACGTATGCGAGCATATCACCCGCAAAGTCAACCTGAAGCATTCTCCCTGGCTCATGTTCAAAGTGCATCGTAACTCCTTGGGTGCGGATGTGTTCCTGGAGCAGTTCGCAGAATCGGGAATAACCAAAGCCATCGGGATGGTCATGAATGTATTCTTCCCATAAAAGCAGCCTTGTAACTCCTGTTTTCTCCAATTCCTTAATAAAATAGGACAACTGATTCTCAAAAGCTTGACGACGCGGATCGTTTTGCTCTTCGGGTGGTTGATCCGCCCGAAGATACGAATACAGCTCGTCGTTGCTGAAAAGCAACAGCTCATTAAAGTTAAAGCCACTTTCAATAAACCGTTTGGTATAGGCCGCAATGGTGCGTCTATTGATGCCGGTCTCACGCTCAATGGACCGCTGAGAAAAACCACGGTCTAAAAACAGTAAAACCTGTCTAATCTTTTGCATACTAAGGGTCTTATTTGCCATAATTTAGGGATCTAAATGATGCCTAAATTATGAATTTTTTAAGCCCAGTGGTGCACTTTGCAGCGGAATAAGTGGTGTACTTTGTGCCGGAATGTCAGTCACAAAAAACAAAAGACAAAAAGGATTGAACCCTTAAAACACCGCTTAGAGTGGTGTACTTTGCCCCGGAATTACTGGTGCACTTTGCAGCGGAATAGTGGTGTACTTTGGAGTGGAATATCCACCCATTTATCCTAAATGATTTCCTTGAAAATGCAAGGGACGAACTGGCCGTATTTATGGTTCACTACAAAAACCATGAAACCCGACTGCGGAAGCTGGAAGACCAGGAGTTGCACGATATTTATCAGCATGGGGTAGATCTGTTCACCAATAGCGAGAGTTTTGTGTAAAGATGGATTTGAGTATTATACCCGAATGCTACGTGGACACCAACCTGATGGAGACAATCGTCTTGCCCCGTGAAAAATACAATCACCAAAAGGGTTGTGGAACGGTGGCAAAAGTAATGAAAGAAAAGTTTACTGATAGTTTTGCGCTGGGGATCATTGATAAGGATAAGAACGAATTGGATTATTTGGGTGAGTTTACGGCGGTGTGTACCAAAGGTAGTTTGACATTGCACAAGCATCAAACCAAACACCATTATATCATCCAGATCAGTCCGGCCATTGAACAGTTTATTCTACTGGCCGTAGCTTATGCAAAACTTGATTTGGCTGATTATGATCTGCCCAATACATTACAGACTTTGAGCAAGGTGACCAAATCCACTAATAGTAAGGACGATGAGCGGTTCAAACGACTCTTTAGAGACCTGAAAAAAAGCGAGGCTACGGAATTGGGTTTGTTGAGTGCATGGGTGACCTACCTAAAAGCAAACCGATATAACATAGATTTAGATATAGTCAGGGAGTTATAAGAGAGAGATTATCTCAAAATCCAATCGGTTTTAAAGATTGAAAGTCGCCCTAAAAATTCCCATTCTGCCCCGCAGGGTATAATTACTAATGGACAACTGGTTTGAGGTGAGATCCACGATTTCATAGTTCTTTATCCCCATGATGTTGTTGATGTCCAGTGAAAAATCAGTCCTCAATCGTATCGATTTGTACCGCAGACGCATATTGACAAAGGAATAGTTCAGGCTGTTTTTATCCTGTTGGGTAAGCAGGACATTTTTTGCCTCTATGTGCGTATCCAGATTCCGGATGGGGGAGTAGCCGATGGTCAGTCCCTGGGAAAACCGCCAGATGCTGCTGGTCATCGTTGCTGACAGATCGCCTTTTGGCAGACTCCTGCTTCTGGCCCCAGCGCCCTCATATTTCAGCGTAACCTGCCTGAAAAACCGGCCGTCCAGTCCAACATTGGCAGCATGGATATGATTGTCGAAAGGCAGCCTTGTCTGGTTGATAAATTGGTCATAACGGGTCCTGCTCCAGTTCATCCCGAATTTGGCCGTGGTATTCAGAGCGAAAATATACTTGCTGATCCCGAAGCCAGTGGAAAGCATGTTCTGCTGATGTTTGAATGGTAACAGGATGTTTTGCCGGATATCATTGTCCAGTATACTGGACTGGATGGTATTCGCCTGGATTTTCCGGTAACTCAGTTCCGCATGGCTGAACAACATGCTGACCGAGCGCTGGAAATTGTAGTACAGGGACGATGCCTGCATGGTTTGCTCCGGCAGTTCCCGATCATTGGTGGTCAGGGTCCTGTAATTGTTCAGGATGGCCCCATGATAGACATTGCTGATATTTCCGTATAGGTTTTGGTATGTATAACTCAGCTTGAGATAATCTTCCGAGTTTACATACACCCTAAAGTTTGCCGATGGATTGATAAATAACCGCTGTTTGTGCTGATCCAATTGATAGGATTCCTGACGATAGGCAATTGTTTGCCATATAAAAGGTAAGGTGAGGCTCGCGTCCCACAGTTCCCGATGGATGCTGTACTCGGATTGGAAATGGTATCTGTTTCGGTTCCATTTCAGGTCATTTCCTGTATCTTTCTCATAATAATCCGTTATCCCGTTGAGCTGTGTCAGGCTGATCCTTGAGGACAGTTCCTGCCATTCGTTCAGCGCACCTAACAGATACTGCTGGCGTATCGGTCCCCTGTTGAGGACACGGTAGGATACGGATACGTTGCTCAGCAACGTTGGTATACTGGCCACCTGATCCAGCATCAGATAGGGTATGCCGTCGTTCAGCACCTGGGTATGCAGGCCCGAATCGATCAGAAGCGTCTGCGGGTTTTCGGAATAGCCGATATGCCATGAAAGATCAGCAATGTTGTTGTGCTTCAAAGCGGGAGTGAAAGAGAAATCGTTCGAGAACCGCCTGTTTCTTTCAGATAACCGCTGATCCAGATCCGTGTCGTTGATGCGCAATGCGCTCTGTCTGGCACGATCTGCAAATTCCGCTTTTAGCGTGTTGTTCAAGAAGTACTTTTCGCTGTTCTTGACAGCTGTCAATGTGAGGTTGAGCTCTTTCGGCCTGTTGGTGTTGTGCAAGGATTCATTGTATTCAATCGTATCACCGGGCAGGTAATGGGCCATATGGCTAAAGTGGGTGATATGGCTTCTGTCCAGATAAAACTGTGCGTTGAGCTTGAGCTGCAGTTCGTTTCCGGTATTGTAGAGATTGTTTGCATTGATGGCCGAGGAGCGGTTGAAATAGTAGTTTTCCATCGGGATATCTGGGCTTCCCACCGTATTGATGGACAACAGGGACCGGGGCGTGGAAGCAGGGGCATTGCTGCGCCCAAGAGGCGTGCCCAATTGTTCGAGATCGCCCCAGTAATCGATCCCGCTGTTGTTGGCCCGCAGGGAGTTGAGCGTCTTGACTTTCTGGTTGAACGCAAGGACATTCAGGGCCATGTCGAATTGCTGCGGTAACCCCCCACCGATCATGGCCTGTCCGCTCCAGTTGAATTTTCTGCTATCTTTGAGTATCAGGTTCATGGCCACATCATCGGTGAATACCTTGTTCTGCAGAACCTTGATGGGCTGGTGGTTCTGCATGACATCCACCCGCTCCACCATGTCCTTGCTGATGATCTTCGGGGCCAGGCCATAACGCCCGTCCATGAGGTCATCCCCGTGGATATACAGGTTGGATATGGCCTTTCCATTGTAGGATATCTGCCCGTTGTCCGCTACGGTAATGCCGGGAAGCCTCCGGATCACATCCCCGATGCTCCGGTCTTCCGGTCTGGAAAAGGAAGCCACTTCATAGCTTAGGGTATCGCCGATCGATATAATCTGGGGCTTGGGCCGAATCCTCACCTCATCCAGAACTATCGGCTGCGCCTCCACTTCAAAATGATAGACCAGGCGACCGGCTTCCAATGGTTGCTGCACGGCCCTGTAACCCAGCAGGCGGACTTCCAAGTAGGCATTTGCGAAGTTCAGGCTATCAGGAACGACGATCAGGTAATTTCCCTGCTCGTTTGCCCTGCTGAAAGCCAGGATATAGCCTGCCGTGTTTTTCAGGGAGATATCCCCCTCAGCAATCACCGTCCCTTTGGTATCTTTTATGGAGCCGGACAATTGCCGCTGCTGGGCGTATGTCATGGAACTGAGGGCCAGCATAAAGAATAAATAAACACCTATCGTTTTCATGAGCGATCACCTTACCCGTACCTGATTTATTTTTTGTTCAGCTCCAGTGGATTGGGCTTTTTTGATTTGGCCTGTTCCTGGCTCTTTTTGAGCAATTCCTTGCTTGTAGCATCATCGGCGGTTTTACCGTCTTTTTCGACAAAAACCGTTCTGACGGTCGGCCCGCCTGATGGCAATTGTGCCTGAAAGAAAGAAGCCGGGTCCTGGTCGTAGGATGCTTTTAACCTCTCGAATGCCTTGGCACTCGTTTTGGTCGTTCTGCCGTGGGTACTGGCGGTGCTCTCATTCTCACCACCGGCATACAATTCCTTAAACAAAAACCTGACTTCCTTTTGCTCGTCCTCGGCTTCCAGGATCAGACCCGGCAGACCGGAGAGTTTCCAGGGCCCGTTCCGCCATGGCAGTTCCGTAGCAAACCAGGCCGTGTAGCGGCGGCCAGCGTATTCCCCGACCGCTTTCTGGCACATATGCTCACCGATCTTTTTCCGTTCTTCCTTGATATCCCATTTTATCTTGGGCAGGTTTTCTTCGACCAGGTAACTCTGCATGCCCAGTTTTTCTATGAAGTTCAGCTTCCCCGTGCCATAATGCTGGTAATGTACCCTGTTGCTGATCCCACCCCGGCTATCTACCATGACGATAGGTGCTCCCGCAACCCGCCTTGCCCCGGAGCTGGCAGACATGAGGGCCTTTAGCTCCTCTGGGGTGACCTTTTTTGTATGTTTCAGATATTTGCTCTCGGTCTCTCCCAGAATGAGCTCCATCGTTTCCTTGATGGGGTCTTCGGGATTGTTCAGGTCATCGATATGGATGAACTCATAGATCACGTGCAGGAGGGCTGGCTCACCCTTTTGGGCAAAAAGCGAATTGCAGAATAGGGTGGCTAATATGGCCATACTAAAGCTTGTCAGACGTATTGTTTTCATGATGCAAGATTTTTAATGTTCTTTTTTTATTAAAATTTCGTTTATCTACTAACTCTTAGTAATTCATTGACTTGTATTCTGAAATAAGGTTTAAAACCCGGTTCAATTTATACTTGCATACACGACAGATTGATCTGCGATGATTTGTGTCAGCTTCTGTTGGTCATTCTCAGAATGTATGGGATCTCCTGCCCACAAGATTTCATTATCCTTATTCACTAATACCGTATATAATCTTTTGGCCTCACTTAACATACTGTTCTGTAAGAAATAATCATTATTCTTATCTAAAACAAAGGGGTAGGAGAAAGGTGCAAGTCGATTATCCTCAATCAAGTATTTTAACAGTTCATAACGGTCTTTGGACTGTAAATACAATATGATCGGAGTATCGTACTGACTCAATGACTTCGCTAATGAATCCCATTTTTTTATTTCGTTGAGACAGGTAGCGCAAGAGACATTGACATAACTAAAAACTCTTAGCGAACTATTGAACATACCACTACTATCCAAGATGTGTTTCTCCATACTTGTGAAAACCTCAACGCCATCTATTATGGTAAAAACTTCTCCCTGTATAGAATTATTTGACCTACTTTGGTCATTACCCGAATTGCTCTTTTGATGGTTTTGACAGGAAAGGGCCGAAACAGAACAAATAATGAACAAACAAAACCGGGAAAGTGAAAATATCTTATTGTACATAGCTCTGATATATAATTTTTTAATCCAGGTTTCCATATAATGCATATTGGGATGTCTCATCAAAGGTGTATAATACCTTATCGTCCTGACTGACCGCAATACACAAGACACTTTTATCCAATTCTAATTTTTTGACCGGATTGCCGTTCCAGTCAAATACGTATATATATTCTCCGTAGAACGATTTGTCCGCTTTAGTGTTTTTTCCTGAATACAGCAGGTATATATATTTGTCGGTGACAAAACCATTCAGGAAAGCATATCTGCTTTTTTCTGTATTATACACAACATCTTTTCCCCAATCATCTTTATAGGTAGAAAACTCAGCTTTGAAATTTTCTGGACCGGATATTAACTTACTTGTTCTGGTTTTCAGGTCAACTATTTCTATCTGATCAGATGACAAACATACTGCCACAGCATACTCCTCATCCGGGCTTATATAAAGTTGTGATTCATATGCCTTTTTCCATACGTCCACTGGGGTATTATAAGGCACATTTTCATACTCCCCAAATTCGAAGTCTTCTGTTTCTGTCGCCATGTCAATTTGTTGTATTTTATAGGTGGAATGGGGAGCTCCGTTTCCAATCGCTTTTAGCCCATTCATAAGCTGGATGTTATAATAAAAATGAGGGACTTTGTATTCTTCTGTCACCCCATTACCTAAACCTGTGAAGATGATCTTTCGTGCGGAGACATCAAACATCCATAATTTGTCTCCGTATATCCCTGAAGAAAAACTGCCAAAGGCCTCTCCTTTGCCCCTACCCCCTTTGATATACTGCCGAATCAGCTCTTCGCTTGAAAGAAGATACTCATAATAAAAAAAATCATTAACCCCCTCGTGATTTTTAAACAATATGGTAGAGTCTGTCAAATGAATTTTAGAAACAGACCGTATATTATCGAGGGAGAAAAGGTTTTTTAGTGTTACATACTCTGTTGAGGGAAATTCTGTGAAAACAATATCAGCATGTTCAGGTGCTTGATTTGCAGAACAAGCATTCACAAGAGCTAATGATAATAGAATCGGTTTGAACATAACATTGATTTTTTAATTGATGAAATAAGCGATTTTGATCGAATTA
>DASRQK010000074.1:0-2368 GCA_035645875.1 Sphingobacteriaceae bacterium
GAGCAAAAATTCTCTTCTTATTAGTATAATTGCAAAACTAAATTTCAGTGGGTGGGCTTTGTAGACAATATATAAGGATGAATACAACATTTTTATCGGGAAGTATTTTTCTGAAAGCATTCGTTTTCATAACTTTTTTTGGCTTATTTTCAATGACTGCAAGCGGATCAATGCGGATCAATGTCCCGGATTCAATTGGAGTAGAAAACGTAAATAATAAGCAAGTCATTTTGCACCAGCTGGAACCGAAGGAAACCTACTATGGTCTCAGTAGGCAATACGATGTTCCGCTTCAGGACTTGATCCAGTTCAATAACAATAAGCCCCTAAAAATCGGCGAAATTATCCGAGTCCCCACTTCACGCCCAGTGCTTTCTGCCTCAGAAATTGCTGCACAGGCCGCCTCAAGGGACGCAGAACGTGAAGTTGCTGCTGCCGAAACAACCACACACGTTCCGCATGTACAGCTTGCACCCGGTGAGTACACCGTCTACATTGTGAGTAAAGGTGAAACATTGTTCAATGTTTCAAGAAGATTCGGGGTACCCGTGGAAAGCATCAAACTAGCTAATGGCCTCGCCAATGATTCGATCCGAGAAGGTCAAAACCTTCAAGTCCCCAAACAGCCCATTGCGCTACCTGTGGAGGCCATCGAAGAACCCATCGTCACAGCCAGCTCCGTAATCGACACCTTATCATCAAGCGATACCGCTTTTGAACTTCCTAAAAACAGATATGGCATTCGTGAAGTCACCCAAAAAGGAACGGGTGTCTGGATAGAAGATTTAAATCAAGATGGCGCGAGCATGCTGGCACTTCATAACACGGCCCCTGTCGGAACAGTGGTTAAAGTGACCAATCCCATGACTAACTTGTCAACCTTTGTAAAAGTAGTTGGGAAATTTGTCGAGAATGCAGATACGCAAGGATCATTAATCGTGCTTTCTAAATCTGTCGCGTCGATAATTGGCATTTTAGACAGGCGATTTCAAGTCGAAATAGCCTATGGGGCACCTGTGGAAGAATAATATCCCAAGTAGCATGTCAGATCAAGGCCAAAATAAACCCTTCGTTATGGGTATAGCAGGAAGCAGTGGATCGGGAAAGACATTTTTCCTGAATTGCTTCTTAAATCATTTTAAACATCATGAGATCACGCTGATTTCTCAGGACGACTATTACATTCCTTCGGGCACCACCACACAGGAAGAGAATAAACAGTATAATTTCGACCTACCAACGGCCATTGATCGCACTGCTTTTTATCGGGACATTAAAACCCTATTCGATGGAAAGGTGGTCTATAAAGAAGAATACACCTTTAATAATCCGGCATTAAAGCCCCGAATGTTAGAAATCAATCCCGCCCCCATCCTCATTGTGGAAGGATTATTTATATTTCACTATGAGGAGATTAATGCCCTTTTAGATCATCGGCTATTTATACATGCCGACGAGGAAATCGCCCTACAAAGACGCTTAAAAAGAGATTTGATCGAAAGAGGCTATTCTGAAGAAGATGTTCGATATAAATGGGTGAATCACGTCGTTCCCGCCTTTAATGAATACCTACTGCCCTACAAGAAAATCTGTGACCAGGTCATCATAAATAATATCAATGAACGAGAACGCATGATGACTTTCGCGGATGAAATATCTGATTTTTTAAAAGGAAAATTAAGCGAGGGACTCGTCTAGAGAACGTGTTTCCTGCACCTATGAAGGCTGCAATTCCATTAATTCCGCACGTGCAGCTTCGCTAATGTGACTTTACTCGTCGACTGTCCACTTAGTGCGATGGGAGCAGAACCACTCCAATCCTTAATACAGATCAAATCAATTTTTTTTACTATCTTAGCCTAATGGCCAGTTAACCGAGCCATTCAGACTAAATTTGGATCTTTATTAAAATTCAGCACCATGAAATTCATTCAAGCTAAACGCGCAGGCATATTTTGCGCAGTACTCTTATTGATAGCAGGCACATCAATCCACAATCCCGTCATTGCGCAAAACCTGATCCACAATCCCGGCGCGAAACACGCGAACAAACTCGAGCCCATGGCGCCAGTATTTCCCACTCCAAATGTTTTTCGTAGCGCTTCGGGTGCCCCTGGCCCCGAATATTGGCAACAAGAGGCAGATTATGACATCGCTGTCCGTTTGGATGATCAGCATCAACACATTTATGGAAAAGCCAAAATCACCTACCATAATCATTCTCCTGAAGTTTTAAATTACATTTGGCTTCAGTTAGACGAAAACCAGAACCGCGCTGATTCGGAGGGGAGCGTCACCACTCGGAGCACCGTTCAATCTTCTGCTTTTACCCCAGAGGGGCTGAAATTCCAGCATGAAAACCCGGGAA
>DASRQK010000075.1:0-5409 GCA_035645875.1 Sphingobacteriaceae bacterium
TTAGCCGGAGACTTCCAAGAAGTCGATTTTAATAAACATCCGATTTTTGGTTTACACTATCCGACCAGCTGTCCTGGTTTGCCGGACAACATCTTGGATCCCATAAGCTTGTGGGATAACAAAGAAGCTTATTTTTCGCAAGCCAATCAACTTGCCAAGCTCTTTATAGAGAATTTTAGCAAGTTCGAGGATGGAATTAGTGAAGATGTGCGGGCTGAATCTCCGGTGATTTTAAGCCCCCAATCTTAGTTGTTCAGTCTACTAATCAACACATTCATATCAAATGTAAAGCCTGAGTTCACTTGATCTCAGGCTTTCGTATTTTAAACTCATTCGCTAAATATCCACTGAAATACGTTCTAAAAACCACTATCATCCAGAACGAATGTGTTTTTAGCTGTTTTCCATTTACCTCTGGTGAAATCGGGGACTTCCAGCGTTTTATTTCCCTCCGCGATGGATTTTGTAGACAGGGGGAAGACTACGCTCATAATCATGGAATCATACACATCGATGGGCGTTTGTCTATTTTGTTTTACTGCTTCCACAAAGGCATTGAATACAAACCAATCCATTCCACCATGCCCAGCGCCACTGGCATCATTCGCATATTTCTTCCAAAGCGGATGATCGTATTGTTTCACCCAATCATCCACAGGATCCCATTGATGCGGCCTCGAATGACCTTCAATATGCACCCCTTTCGCCACATCCATCCAAATGCCATTGGTCCCCTGAACCCTGAATCCGATCGAATAGGGGCGAGGTAGGTGCGTGTCATGGGTGAGCAATATGGTCTCCCCATTGGCACAATTCATCATCGTTTGGGTGACATCCCCATTTTTATAATTAATCTTCGCATTGGGGTGTCCGGGAGATTGCCGCTCCACATAACTGGCCAATCCACGTGCTTTACTCGAATAACTCACCATTTCAGTGATTCTATTGCCCTTATTGATGTCGATAAAAGGCATAATTGGGCCCAATCCATGCGTAGGATACAGATCTCCATCTCGATCAATATTATGCTGCGTACGCCACTGGGCCTCACTCATCGCATGCGGACCAAATTCTACGCCACCGCCGTAGGGC
The DNA here is from genome assembly GCA_035645875.1 of Sphingobacteriaceae bacterium. Taxonomy (GTDB): domain Bacteria; phylum Bacteroidota; class Bacteroidia; order Sphingobacteriales; family Sphingobacteriaceae; genus DASRQK01. The sequence goes on from DASRQK010000075.1 coordinate 1,093, forward strand.
TGTTTTCCATTATTAAACAATACTTCGCGCAAGTCGTGTTGGTATCCGCCCTCCAAGTGCACAATTTCGCCGAACAAACCTTTCCTCTGCATATGGAGCATGGCCATTACATCGCGCCGATAACACACATTTTCGAGCATCATATACGGCTTTCTTGTTTCTTCCGACACCTCGACGACTTCCCAATGATCCTCCAGAGTCAGTCCAGCAATCACTTCGCAACCCACGTACAGGCCTGCCCGCATCGCGTCCACGGATTGTTCCTTATGAAATTCCCAAGGTGTGCTGATGATGACTGCATCCAAATGCTCGCGATCTAACATCCGTTTGTACGCATCTAAACCATTTCCATATTCAACGGGTAGTTTTTTTCCGGATTTCTGGATCATTTCCCGACTTCGGTCCAGGGGCTCGGCCTGAATGTCACAAAGGGCCACTACCTCAATATCTGCTCGCCGTAAGGCTAAGGCTAAGTGGTTTCGTCCCCTGAGACCAACCCCAATAAAGCCCATTCTAATTTTCTCTTTATTTTGGGATGTCCCAAAAACTTGCTGACTACTGGTCGCCACACCCGCAGCTACCATGCTTCCTGCTTTAATAAAATTTCTTCTATTCATGATGAAACTGTTAACGCCTAAGGTTTACTTCATTTAAGATTCTCACAAATATATAAATCTTCATCAGATAATTCTTAGATTCGCTTCTATACGTAGAATCACTAAAATAAATTGGCCCAATGCAGACAGATCCACTCCAGAAGATCATTGAGGAATTTGAAATTGTTGGCACCCCTCAGCACATAGCTCCTTTTGGTTCGGGGCATATTAATGATACTTATAAAGTGGAAATGACGGCTCCTCACGCAGCCTTTATTTTGCAAAGAATCAATCATCATGTTTTTCCGGATGTAGACGCCCTGATGAGCAACATGGTTTTGGTTACGCGACACATTGCACAGCGCAATGAGGCCAATCGCCTATCGGGTCAATCTCATTTCCCATTTGTTCTTCGATTTATTCCCACCAAATCGGGTCAATACTATGTTAGGGATGCCAAGAATAATCGGTGGCGATTAATGCCGTTTATACCTAACGCGGTTAGCTATGATCAAGTAGAGACCATTCAGCAGGCGGTGGAAGGAGGGCGGGCATTTGGTAAATTTCATTCACTATTAGGAGATTTGGACCCCCAATCTATTCAGGAGGTTATTCCGCATTTCCACCATATCGGTCATAGGTTGGAGCAATTGAAGAGAGCGATAGCATCTGACCCCTGTCAAAGACTAGCAGATGTTCAGGATGAGATACGATTTATTCAGGAGAAAAGTTCGGTTATGATGGGTGTATTACAAAAAGCCGATCAGGGGCTGATCCCAAAGCGGATCCTTCATAATGACACGAAGTTTAATAATATTCTATTCGATCAACACGGTGAAGCACTATGTGTAATTGATTTAGACACCGTGATGCCGGGATACTTGGCTTATGATTTCGGCGATGCCATTAGAAGCATCATCAATACCGCCGCGGAAGACGCACCTGATCTCGACCGGATCGGCTTAAATATTCCTTTATTCAGGGCGTATTCGACTGGATATTTTAGTGAAATGGGCAGTAAACTAACTGATGAAGAAATCGATTCTTTAATGGATGGAGTACGATTATTACCCTATATGCAAGCGGTTCGATTTTTGACCGACTATCTCCTGGGTGATGCGTATTTTAAGATTCAACACCCGCATCATAATTTACAAAGAACACGTGCTCAACTACGGCTCGTGAGGGAGCTCGGGTCCGCTGAAAAAGAACTCAGATGTATTCTGGTTGAACAAAAAAACCTCTCTCGCATCAGGTAGCAAAAGAGGTTGGTTCGTTTTTCGAAAAAATGCAATTACTTATAAACGTCTTCTTTCTTGAATTTTTTCACCAATAGTGCATAAAAAACAGCACGGTACTTATTTCGGTTTGATGATCCCAATTGTTCCACCACTTCATCAATAGCTTCATCCAATTCCGGTCCATCTTTTAGTCCTAATTTTTTAATCAGGAAATTCGTTTTAACACGACCCAACTCTGCGGGGTCGCTGGAGGAGACTTTCTCTGCATCTACATTATAGATCGAGGGGCCCAATCCCTTGGCCACTTTAATCAGAAGTTCAGAGTCCACATTCAATTTTAACTCTTTCACCTGATTTTGATAGCTTTCAATGGCATCATCAAATTTACTCATAACTAATAAGGATTTAATAAAACATTAATTTGTTCGTACAATATACAGATTTTCTCGTCACAATATCTGATTCCTATGGAATAAATAAAAAAAATCCAGACTCTTGGTTTTGTTGCTAAATATTTCTTATCTTTGCACTCTCTAAAGTAAGAATTATAAAAAAAGTTTGCCTGTACGGATTTATTCCTTGTTGGCGAGAAAATAAAAATGAATATGAAAAAAGATTTGCATCCAACTAATTACCGGACTGTAGTTTTTAAAGACATGTCCAATGACTATGCATTTTTAACCAGATCCTGTATTGATTCAAAAGAGACGATCGCATGGGAGGATGGTAATGAGTACCCTTTAGTTAAGCTTGAGATCTCTCACACCTCACATCCATTTTACACGGGTAAAATGAAATTAGTAGATACTGCTGGTCGTATTGATAAGTTTCGTAGTCGTTACGGTAAAAAATAATTCCACTCGATTATTATCGTGTGAAAAGTCTCGGATATCCCGGGACTTTTTTTATTTTAGCAAGATGTTAAACCTTTTGAAAAATCTTTAAGGATGCACATCGTTTTTGTTGATCGCGCCACTTGGAGAAGTAAATTATATCCATTGGCATTAACCCGACCCGTCAGTGAGCTGCGTGTAGGAATTTTAACGATTACAGAAAAATGGACCAAACAGCTGCAATGTTCACATTCCTTTTTAACCGAAGACTATCTTTCTGAAAAATATCCTTCTCCATTTGGAGGAGAAAATGAGGCAAGTCCAGATGAGTTCCTTTTAATCCGGGCAAATTGTTGTCCTGATGATGTCCTCTTAGAGGCAGTCGATTGTTTAGTTGAGGGTCAATGCCTACAGGATAGCCAAGGCCTTTTAATCTGCCGGACGAATCGAGAAGGAATGAAGCATTTTCTAGCTAATGATGCTGGTTTTTTTGACTTCATCCCGTACGGACAGTCGATCACCTGCATAAATTATCCCGAAGATATTTTCCTAAATAATGGAGCCCAAATAACACGTGATTTTCAATTTTTAACCCAAGGCAGAAAATCCGCTCCGCTATCTGGGACCAATCAGGTGCTGGGAGATCAAGTTTTTCTGGAAGAAGGCGCCATGGTGGAGTGCGCGACGCTGAATAGCCTAAAGGGCCCCATATATTTGGGTAAGAATAGTGAGATTTGGGAAAGTTGTTCGGTGCGGGGACCTTTCGCACTCTGTGAAGGATCACAATTAAAAATGGGGTCGAAAGTATATAGCAATGTAACAGTGGGGCCCCATTCACGGGTGGGTGGTGAAATGAACACCTGCGTAATTCAAGGATATTCTTCTAAAGGACACGATGGATACTTAGGGTCGGCCGTCATGGGAGAGTGGTGCAATTGGGGAGCAGACACCAATAATTCAAACTTAAAGAACAATTACAAACCCGTTCGTGTATACGATTATCATACACAACAATATAGAGATACCGGTCAGCAATTCTACGGATTAATTATGGGCGATCATTCAAAATGTGCGATCAATACCGCTTTTAATACCGGAACCGTGGTCGGGGTAGGGGCCAGTATTTTCGGAGCAGGATTTCCACCTACTTTTGTGCCTGATTTCTCCTGGGGAGGAGCTGAGGGATTTGTGGAACATAATTTGGAGCAAATGTTGGAAACGGCTGAGTTGGTTTTTGCCAGAAGAAACCGCAGTTTAGATGAAGCAGAACGGAACATTTTAAAACATGTATTTAATATGACCCAATCACTGCGTAAAAAATAAAAAATAGAATCCTAATTACGACTTGTAGATGATGAAGAAATCTAGAAAAAATATAGTTGCTGGAAACTGGAAAATGAACTTGAACCTGCAGGAAGGTCTTTCTTTGTTCTCTGAGATCGCTCATATGGCGAAGGATGAGTTAAGGGGACAGCAAGAATTGATCATTTGTACCCCATTTACTCATCTATATCCATTGGTTCAATTGGCCGGAAAGCAATCGCCCGTAAAAATCGGTGCACAAAATATACATCACGAGTCTAACGGTGCATATACGGGCGAAGTGTCAGCAGCACAAGTGTCTTCTACCGGTGCAAGCCATGTGAT
>DASRQK010000076.1:0-3611 GCA_035645875.1 Sphingobacteriaceae bacterium
CTTTAAATTCCGGATATTCCGCAAAGGATAAGCTCCCCTCCGAATGCCCTAACAAGGCCCAAAGTTCCTCGGTAATATGCGGAGCATATGGGTGCAAACAGATGGTCAAAGGCTCCAAAATAGCTCGTTTCTTGCATTTCAGGTCGGTCAACTCATTCACACAAATCATGAAGGCTGATACGGAAGTGTTGAAAGAAAATCGTTCGATATCCTCACTGACTTTCTTGATGATTTTGTGCAATGATTTGTACTCGGCCCGAGTGGGTTCCGCGTCTGAGATCTCCAATTCCATTTCAGCATTATGGAACAATCTCCATACTTTTCGCAGAAACTTATAGACGCCCTCGATTCCATTGGTGTTCCATGGTTTACTTTGTTCCAATGGCCCCAGAAACATTTCATACATTCGGAGTGTATCCGCCCCATATTGATCGATGATATCGTCGGGATTGACCACGTTAAACTTGGATTTGGACATTTTTTCCACTTCATGCCCGCAATGGTATTTCCCATCCTCCAAAATAAAACGAGCATCGGCAAAATCAGGCCGAGAGAGGCGGAATTTTTCTTGATCCAATACATCGTTATGAACAATATTCACATCCACATGCAGAGCGATATGCGGATATTGTCCCCGCAATCCTGCCGAGACAAAGGTATTCGTGCCTTTTCCTTCCTCATCCAGCACACGATACACGAAATTACTTCGCCCTTGTATCATGCCTTGGTTGATGAGTTTCTTAAAGGGCTCCTCTTCGGGCACATAGCCCAAATCTTTCAGGAATTTATTCCAGAAACGGCTGTAAAGTAAATGTCCCGTAGCATGTTCCGATCCACCGATATACAGATCTACATCGCGCCAGTAGTCTATGGCTTCCCGCGACGCAAAGGCATCGGCATTCTGGGCATCCATATAGCGGTACCAGTACCAGCTGGATCCGGCCCAACCGGGCATGGTGCTGAGCTCGTAGCGGTATGCATTGCGGTATTTCCAATCGCTGGCTCGGGCCAATGGGGGCTCGCCGGTTTCGGTGGGCAGGTATTTGTCCACTTCAGGCAATACCAAAGGTAACTCATCCTCATCCAATAAATAAGGCAGGTTATTTTTAAAATAAACCGGTACGGGTTCACCCCAATATCGCTGCCGGCCGAAGATCGCATCTCGAAGTCGATAATTGACCCGCGCACGACCTGCTCCTAGTTTCTCCAGCTCTTCGATCAGTCGAGGTACCGCTTCATCGTAACTCAGCCCATTGATCAAATCGGAATGAATATAGCGGCCTTCCTTCGTCGGATCAGCTGCTTCACTGAGATCTTGAGCGTCAGAAATCTGAAGTATAGGTAACTCGAAATGCTTGGCGAACAGGTAATCCCGCTGGTCACCAGATGGGACCCCCATCACAGCTCCCGTACCATACCCGGCCAATACATAATCAGCCACCCAAATCGGAACTTTTTCGCCGGTCAGGGGGTGCTGCGCATACGAACCGGTAAACACGCCTGAAACGGTTTTCGTGTCGGCCATGCGATCCAGTTCGCTTTTCTTTTTACTTTGTTCCAAGTATGCTAGGACCTGCGCTTTTTGGTCCGGTGTGGTCAATTCACTTACCCAATCGTGCTCCGGTGCTAGGACCAGAAAACTAACACCATATAGGGTGTCTACACGGGTGGTAAATACTTCAATCCGCTTATTGCCATGATCGGGCAGGTCAAACCAGACACTGGCGCCTACGCTTTTCCCGATCCAATTTCTTTGCATTTCGATCAAGGGATCCGGCCAATCAATGGTATTCAATCCCGTCAGTAGACGATCCGCATAAGCTGTGATCCGCATGCTCCATTGGAGCATTTTCTTTTGCTCCACCGGGTAACCTCCGCGCTCGGACACGCCGTTGATGACCTCATCATTGGCCAATACGGTTCCTAATCCTGCACACCAGTTTACGGTACTTTCACGTAGGTATGCTAAGCGGTATTTTAAGAGTTCCTTTTGTTTCTCCTCTTCGCTAAAATTATTCCATTGCTCCGAAGAAAAAGTCTGAGCGTCATCATCATGCACGGCATCTACGCCCTCGCTACCTCGTTGTTCAAAATGCGCTATCAATTCAGAAATTACGCAGGCTTTATCCTGTGTTCTATCGTAATAGGAATCGAATAGCTTTCTGAAAATCCACTGCGTCCATTTGTAATAAGCCGGATCACTGGTACGCACCTCTCGATCCCAATCAAAGGAAAAACCGATATGGTCTAATTGCTCGCGGTAACGGGCAATATTCGCTTCGGTGGTGACGGCGGGGTGTTGACCGGTCTGAATGGCGTATTGTTCCGCTGGCAATCCAAAGGAATCGTAACCCATGGGATGCAGTACATTAAATCCCTTCAGGCGCTTATAGCGGGAATAAATATCTGAGGCGATATATCCCAGCGGATGGCCCACGTGTAAGCCTGCTCCCGAAGGATAAGGAAACATGTCCAATACATAAAATTTGGGTTTGTCTGATTTATTGGAAACCTTATAGGTTTTATTCTCCGCCCAAAACTGCTGCCACTTCTTCTCTATTACTTTATGCTGATAATCCATACTTCCAAAACATTCAATATTAGAAGCGAAAATAGTAATTTTTTAGTATTTTAGTTGAAATTCATTACTTTCGCATCATTAAGAATCTTATGTATGGAAGTTTACGAGGCCAGTACGTCTTCAAGGAAAACAAAATCAGTCTATGTGTCCACGGTGATTAGCATCGCACTGGTCCTGTTAATGACTGGGTTACTGGGTCTGATCCTGATTCATGCGAACAAGCTGTCTGAATTTGTCAAGGAAAACATTGTCCTCAATATTATTATGAAGGATGATGTCGAGGAGGCACAAGCGCTGACGTTCCAGAAAAAAGTCGATGCACACGAGGCGGTGTTGAGGTCGGAATACATCAGTAAGGATTCAGCAGCTACCCAATTAAGCGAGGAACTGGGCGAGGATTTCATCACATTTCTCGGGCATAATCCCCTTTCGGCATCTGTGGATGTTTACTTGAATGCCGAATATGCGAATACCGATAGCGTGAATGCCTTTATTGAACTGATTTCTGCAGACAGTCAGGTCACTGAAGTGGTTTACCAAGAGTCGCTGATCGAGATGATTAATCAAAACATCCGCATCATCGGTTTGGTTATTTTAGCCTTTGCCCTGATTTTACTGATCATTGCCATTGCGCTAATCAATAACACCATTCGGTTGGCGATTTATTCGCAGCGATTTATTATAAAAAGTATGCAATTGGTAGGCGCAACTCAGTCTTTTATTCGAAAACCTTTTCTGGGCTATGGAGCACTTCACGGTTTTGTGGGGGCTTTGATCGCCATTGGTCTTTTGGTGTTGACCATCTTTTTGGCTCAACGAGAAATCCCGGAATTGGTGGAACTCAGAGATTGGACACAATTTACCTTTGTATTTATTGGCGTCATTATTTTAGGTATTTTGATTTCCTTGTTTAGCACGTATTTTGCAGTGAGCAAGTATCTTAAAATAAGATCAAACGAACTATATAGATAAACGATCTTCGGATAGTAGACAAAAGAAAAAAACATGTCTTTGGAAAAAAAAGAGAAAA
>DASRQK010000077.1:0-7197 GCA_035645875.1 Sphingobacteriaceae bacterium
TAGACATTGAATTATTGAGTAAGAAAAAAATCTTTTATGAGGCTAACATTTCGCGCGTGATTCAGGATTCTCCCCATAGGACGACCCCTTTTTGCCCCCATTTCGGCACCTGCGGGGGCTGTAAATGGCAGCAGATGGATTATGCAGCCCAGTTAGTATTTAAGCAGAAGTCGGTGTTCAATGCATTGACCCGAATCGGAAAGATCGATGCCTCACAAATGGAGCCTATTCTTCCATCGGCGGAAAACCGTTACTACCGTAACAAATTGGAATTTACCTTCTCTAATAAGAAATGGCTGACCGATTTGGATGCCCAACCCGCCCCACAAGAGATGGATGCCCTGGGCTTTCACGTTCCGGGCAGATTTGATAAGATTTTGCAGATCGATCATTGTTTTTTGCAAGGTGGTTTATCCAATGATATTCGGAATGCATTGGACGCATTCGCCAAAAAGGAAGGCATCAGCTATTATGACATCCGGGAGCATGAGGGTGCGCTTCGTAATTTGATTATTCGGACCAGCTCTACCGGTGAATTGATGGTGATTCTGGTCTTTGCCTATGTGGACCAACCTACGGTGGATCAATGCATGGCTTTTTTAAAAGAGCGCTTTCCTGCGATTACCAGTTTGTTATATGTGATCAATCAAAAGAAGAACGACACGATTTTTGATCAGGATATTCAGGTGTACGCCGGAAGGGACTTTATATACGAGGAGATGGAGGGCTTGCGCTTTAAGGTGGGCGCTAAATCTTTCTATCAGACGAATTCTGCTCAAGCCTATGAGCTGTATAAGATCGCTCGGGAGTTTGGAGATTTTCGGGGCGATGAGCTGGTATATGATTTGTATACCGGTGCCGGAACCATCGCTCAATTTGTAGCGCGGGGCGTGCGGGAGGTTATTGGCGTAGAATATGTGCCCGCTGCGATCGCGGATGCAAAGATTAATGCGAAATTAAACGGTATCGGGAATACGAAGTTTTACGCCGGGGACATGAAGGATGTGCTGACGTCAGAATTTGTCGCCGAACACGGGAGGCCGGATGTGGTAATCACCGACCCACCTCGAGCAGGAATGCATGCCGATGTGGTGGCCAGGCTATTAGAAATGGAAGCGCCGAAAATCGTCTATGTGTCTTGTAATGCGGCGACTCAGGCGCGTGATCTCGCGCTTTTGAGTGAAAAATATGATGTGGGTAGAATTCGGCCAGTCGATATGTTCCCACACACCCAACATGTGGAAAATGTGGTGTCATTATTTTTGAAAGAACAATAAAAAGAAAAAACATGGAAATCGGTGATCTACTTTTTACACCCGAGGCCGGGGGAGATGGACAAAAGAAAGCGCCCAGTCCACTGGTAGGCTTGAAAAAGGATTTGGAATTTTATCGGGAGGCCATTTTGGAAGTTTCCGAAGCGATTCGGGAAGAGGGCCTGTCGGAATTTCCCATTTTTTTGGCGCATCAACATGAAGTGAGCATAGGTGAAGTAATTTTGGACCGAAATGAGTTAGGTACTGCTTGGACCATTCAGGCCTCGACCTTAGAGGAGTTTGTAGAACATAATTTGATCCGGGAAGATCGACGTGAACGATTTACAAAACATTATAAGGATCCAAATGAGTATATGTGCCTCTTTGTGATTGTGCCGGAAGGGGCTAATTTTGTTTTTTACCCTTATTCAGCTGCAAAATAATATGCGGAGGATCGCATTCATAGGCGTTTGCTTCATGGCGATCACCCTGGGATTGATTTCAGGAAATGTTCACGCTCAGGAGGCGGGCTCGATTCAAGGCTTGGTGCTGGAAAAGGGCACGAGCACCCGAGTGGCTTCAGTGAATGTGCGAAATAAAGCGACCCGTACGACGGTGAGCACGGATTTAAGGGGCGTGTTTCGAATTTATGCACAAGTGGGAGATACCTTAATGTTTACGAAGCTCGGCTTTGAAACCCATTTGAGCGTCGTCCATTCGCTCAGTGACATTTTAATCGACCTTCAGGCCAGTTCATACCGCATAGAGACGGTGACTGTGGAACAAAGAAACCGGGAAGAGGAACTCAGAGAGGGCATGGATAGTTATCGCCGGCAGGGGGTCTATCAAGAAGGCAAGCCGGGCGTGCTTTCCTATGTTTTTAGTCCCATAACCTCTCTTTATGAGCGCTTTAGTAAACAAGGAAGACAGGCACGTCGTTTTCGAAATTACATGGATCGAGAGGTGGAGGCAATCGCGGTAGATCGTCTGTTTAGCGCCTATAAGATCACCAGCCTGACCGGTTTGAAGGATAGGGACCTGGAAAACTTCATGCTCATCTACCGCCCCAGTTACGAAGCGATTCAAGCGTGGAACGATTACGATTTAACGAAATATGTGTTGGATTCTTTCAAGAAATATGAAGCAGATGGCCGGCCGGAAGCGCTAAAATTACCCCAATTAAAACTACCTCCTGTCCATGGTCCGGAAATTTAATACTAACGCAAAAAAAACTTCGCTCAGTGTAAAGTTAAAGGAAGTGGATCAAAGATGGACAATCCGCCAATCCTTAGGATAATAGTTGTTTATGCGTCCGTCTAAGACTTTTACCCAGCCCAATGTCGCGTGCTCATATTGGATCAATACCCATCCTTTTGTCAGCACTTGCTGATTGGCAGCGCTGAGGGCCTGTTGATCCAAATTGCTTTTTCGAAGATAATTTAAAGCCTGTTCCAAATTGACCCGAAGAACCGGTAAATCCGGCCTGCGAATCCGCGAAAGTGCGATCGCATGATGCGGAATCAAGTCATCGCGCAGGGGTGTTCCCAGGCAGAGTCCTGCGTGTATGATATACAGCATTTTCTTTAAGGTGTAAAGGCTATCTTTATGTCGCTGATCAATGGCATAAAGGTATTTTCCCAAATAAAATCCCTGATATTCTTCCGGGTGCAGAAGGTATTTTTGAAAGAATTCTGTCGGTATGTGGAGCGCCTCCTCCTTTTGCTTTTTGTTTTTTACACTTTTCTTTTTGAGTAGGGGAGCGGCCGTCAGAGTCGCTGCAGTATTCGGTTCCATGCCTGCCGAGCGTCGCCGAAAGACAGCCAGAAAAAAGCCTTCACCTTGTAATCGATGTGGGTAAAAGCGATAACCGGGTGCTTTCTCCAGGGGTGAGTAGGTTTGTTCCACGCCCCATTCGTCCTCCAGCGCGAGGGCGATCGGATCCAGATCATCATATTGGATCAGCCAATCGCTCATCTGTTCGTTTTCTTCTTCCGAATAGGAACAGGTAGAATAAATGAGTATGCCCCCCGGTTTGAGGCAGGCGATGCTTTGGGCCAGAATTCGTTGTTGTCGCTCACGACAGAGTTTAACCGCCGCTTCGGACCACGCTTCCACCGCCTGTTTTTCTTTACGAAACATGCCCGATCCGGAACACGGTGCATCCACCAGCATGAGATCAAAAAAGTGAGGAAGCCTACTGAATGCAGAAGGATCGTTATTTGTTACGACCGAATTGGCATAGCCCCATCGGATCATGTTATCTTCCAGCGTATTCACCCGAGATTTAATGAGTTCGTTCGACACGAGCAGACTGTCTGCATGCAAGGCCGATTGGAGGAGTGTGCTTTTGCCTCCGGGAGCGGCACATAAATCCAGTGCCAGCAGCGGTTTTTCATCCAGTTTCAGTTGCGTGATCACCTGTTCTAAAAACATGGACGAGGCTTCCTGAACATAATAATGCCCAGCATGGAAGTAAGGATCCAGGGTAAATAAAGGTCGTTTATGAAGATAAATACCTGATGAACACCAGGGTACATGATGGGATTCGCGATTCAAATGTTCAGGTGTTTTTTTGCCTGGGTTTAATCGAATGGCGGTCGGGGTATTTTTAGACTCTTGGGATCGCATGAAGCCATCCACATCGAAAAGTGGATCAGCGCCCAGTTTTCTAACCAGTGCCGGTGGAATCTTATTGCTCATCCGTCATATTTCGTCTTTAGCATTAATAATCGTTTCCGCCACAAAAATATGGTAATTTCACCTATAATCATCTATATGAGCGAAAATTTATCTAAGTTTGAAGCTGAAATAGAAAGCATATAAAACTGTGGTATTAGTTACCGGAGGCACCGGTTTTCTGGGTGCCGTATTGATTGATCAACTCTTGAACCAGAAGGAAACTGTGCGGGCTACGCACAGAGTGGGTTCACACATCCCTGAAATCCTGCAAAATAGAACAGGACTGGAGTGGATAGTGGCCGATATGCTGGATTATTTCGCATTGGAGAAGGCTTTCGATCAGATCACCGAGGTTTATCATTGCGCAGCTCAGGTTTCGTATCATCCGGCCCACCGCCATTCCATGTGGAATACCAATGTGGAAGGCACGGCCCATGTGGTTAATCTCAGTTTGAAGCATGCGGCGCGATTGGTGCACGTCAGCTCCATTGCATCCTTAGGCGAAGGCAAGCCCGGCAGGGATACGGACGAAGAGGATCTCTGGGAACAAGGTTCCAGTCCATCCGCCTATGCGCTCGCGAAATACCATTCTGAGATGGAAGTCTGGCGGGGATTCTCAGAAGGCTTAAATGGGGTTATTGTCAATCCCTCTTTGATCATTGGAGCATCAGCCGGACATCGTGGAAGTGGCGCTGTTTTTCATTTGCTGCATAAAGGGCTCCGATTCTATCCCGGCGGATCGGTGGGCTTGGTGGATGTGGAAGACGTCGCCTATGCGATGATTCAGTTGATGAGTCGCAGCGACATTTCTGAAGAACGTTTTATCGTGAGCAATGTCAATATGACCCATAAGGATCTTTTGGGACAATGCAGTCAGTACCTCGGAAGACCTGCTCCTGGGATGCAGGCCCGGGCCTGGATGTTAGCGCTGGCTTGGCGGGCGAGCGCAATGGTCGCATGGTTAAGTGGTAAAAAATCAGCCTTGACCAAGGAATCTGCCCGCGCCTCCACCAAAAAGCTGCGGTTTTCAAATCAGAAACTGGTGGACTGCATTGGGATGGAATTTAAGCCCATTGAACAGACATTAAAAGAAATATGTACCGAAGTGTTGAATCAAAACGCATAGTTTTCGATTCCAAGGGCTAAGCATAGCATCAATATACGTGAAGAATTATTACATCATCGACTTTGACAGTACCTTTACGCAGGTCGAGGCGCTGGACGAATTGGCCAGAATCTCCTTGCAGAACCATCCCGACCGTGTGGCCATTTATGCGGAAATCGATCGATTGACCAATCTGGCCATGGAGGGGAAAATTTCCTTTCGGGAGAGCCTGAGCGGGCGGGTTCGCCTCTTAGGGGCTAATCGGGAGCACTTGGCAAAATTGATCCGCATCCTAAAGAAGAAGGTTTCGGGGTCTTTCTTGAGGAACAAAAGTTTTTTTAAGCAGCGAAGGGAAGAGGTGTTTATCGTATCGGGAGGATTTAAGGAGTTTATCACGCCGGTGGTGACCCCTTACTACATCCTGAAAGATCACATCTATGCCAATGAATTCGTCTTTGACGAGGAGGGCCGCATCATCGGTTTTGATGAGACCAATCCCTTGTCCGAAGAAGCAGGAAAAGTAAAATTGCTCCGACAGCTCCAGCTCCCGGGAAAACTCTACGGCATCGGCGATGGCTACTCGGACTTTCAATTAAAGGAGTCCGGGCTGATCGAGAAATTCTACGCGTTTACGGAAAATATAGAGCGGAAGTCAGTGTCGGAGAAGGCGGATCACATCACGCCGAGCTTTGATGAGTTTCTGTATGTCAATGATTTACCCCGAGCCATATCCTATCCTAAAAACCGGATTCTATGCCTGATCGTAGGCGACGTGCCCGAAGAATCTGTTCAAATCTTGAAAAAGGACGGTTTTTCCATTCGGGTCAAAACCACTTTCGAGGAGAAATACACCAAGGATGTAGGCATGCTGCTGTTAGGCTCGGATGTTATCTTAGCGGACGATCAACTGCGGAGGGCCCACAAATTAAAAACCCTGGGCTATCTGGGAGACAGCAAAGGAAAAGTGAATCGGGAGCTGTGTACGGAGAAAGGCATTGTGCTGTTTGACGATAAAAAGAATAAAAAACGGAATAGCCAATTCATCCCACGCAGGATGGCGGCTTTTATGAACAATGGCGATACCGATATGAGCCGTAATTTTCCGAATTTGATCCTGCCTAAGAAAGCAAAGGGACATCGACTGCTCCATATCCACCGCAATGTGCCGGGGATCATGGCCCAGATCAATCGGGTGTTGGCAGCGAATGAAATTAATATCGTGTCCCAATTCTTGATGACGAAAAAGGGTCTGGGTTATGTGGTGACCGACATTGATTCTAAATACGATGAGCATTTACTCAGTATGCTGAAGCGTATCGAGCACACGATTAAGTTTCGGACGCTGTATTAATCGTTTGGCTGTACTCCAGATTTAAAAATAATAAGTCTGTGTGGGTGTAATGCCGGCTGTCAGGGGGATATCGTAGGCATCCCGATCGGAGATCTGAGCGATGGGCTCGAAAAAAGAAAGCCCTACTTTTTGGATATCGGATCTGCATTTGGACAGGAAACGGTCGTAATACCCTTTTCCGTAACCGACGCGGTAACCCATCTCATCGAAAACCAATAGGGGCACGAACACGAGATCGATTTCCTGTTCATCGACCCGCACGCCGCCCAAGGGCTCGGGTATGCCCCAGGAGTTTTGTTCGATCAGGGTCTGCTTATCCCATACAAAATGGTACAATCCCGTAGTTTTTCTTTCGGTCTTACTGATGGCCCATCGAATCTGCGGATATTTCTGTGAAATTTTTTTAGCCATTCCGACGGTGTCCGGCTCCGAAAATTTGGTGATGGAAAGAAAAATATGTGCGGTCCGAACCGCCGAGAGATCCAGCAGGTCCACCTGCTCCATCAACCTGTGATTCATGATCTCGGCCGTCTGAGCGGTCATTTCTCGTCGCTTTTGGAGATAGATGGGGCGTAATTCTGCTTTATTCATACGGGGATTATGGTGGTGTTTAGACAAACTTAGTGATTCTCCAGATCAATTACAACAGGCGGAGAGATGTGGAGTACAAGGCCTTTGTGGAAAACTATTTCGTATCTGATGGGACAATGACCGGCTCCTTTTTCTATATTTACCCTCGCTTAAGGTTAAGTCATATCAGTGTATTTTAATTGTTAATTTTGAAAAAGACCTTCCCATTTATACAGGTA
>DASRQK010000078.1:0-2562 GCA_035645875.1 Sphingobacteriaceae bacterium
TCATGCAGTTCGGTCGGAAATGGACCGCTGCCCACTCGGGTACAATAGGCTTTAAATATACCGATCACCCGCTTGATTTTGGAAGGTGCGACGCCCAGTCCGGTGCAGGCTCCCGCAGTGGTGGTGTTCGAAGAGGTGACGAAAGGATACGAGCCAAAGTCAATGTCCAGCAAGGTGCCTTGTGCGCCCTCGGCCAATACACTTTTTCCCTCTTGGAGCATCTTGTTGACCAAATGTTCTCCATCCACCAAGGGGATGTTTCGAATCATTTCTACGGCATCCATGAACTGCTTTTCACGCGCAGAGAAATCCTCGATCTCGCCGTAATGGGAGAGGATGGACTTATGTTTTTCCACCAATTTATCATAGCGTTCCTGAAAATCCGGCAGATTGATATCGCCCACGCGCAATCCGTTTCTACCGGTTTTATCCATATAGGTCGGACCGATCCCTTTGAGGGTGGATCCGATTTTAGCAGTTCCCATTTTACTTTCGGACGCCGCATCCAATAATTGGTGGGTAGGTAAAATCAAATGTGCTTTACGGGAGATGACCAGTTTTCCTTCAGCTACCGGATCAAAACCATTTTTCTTCAGGTTGTCCAATTCTCTTTTCAGGGTGATCGGATCGATCACCACCCCGTTCCCGATCAGGTTTAACGAATGTTTATTGAAAATCCCGGAAGGAATCGTGTTCAAAACATATTTTTGATGGTCAAATTCGAGGGTATGACCAGCATTGGGCCCTCCCTGAAAACGTGCGATCAAATCATACTGTGGACAGAGCACGTCCACGATTTTACCTTTACCTTCATCGCCCCATTGCAGGCCCAATAGCACATCAACTTGCATATTTTTCAGAAATAATAATGAATTTAAATAATCTAATTAGACGCCTACTTCGGCCAATTTTTTTGAAAGGGTGTTTGGGCCGTCAGGATCTTTTTCTTTTTTCTCGGAACAATCACTACAGATGCCATAAAGGTTTAGGGAGTGATGCTTAATATCGAATTTGAGCAACTCGCCCATCATCGTTTGGATTTGATAAATGCGTGGGTCACAGAATTCCACCACCTTACTGCATTCAATGCAGATAATATGATCGTGTTGTTTATAGCCGTAGGATTTCTCGAATTGGGCCATATTTTTCCCAAATTGATGTTTCGTCACTAAGTCACATGAAACCAATAATTCCAGCGTGTTATAGACCGTCGCCCGGCTGACCCTGTATTTCTTGTTTTTCATGTGAATATATAGAGATTCCACATCAAAATGATCGTTTCTGGAGTAAATTTCCTCCAAAATGGCATACCGCTCCGGGGTTTTCCGAAGATTTTTATTTTCAAGGTAGGCCTCAAAA
Source organism: Sphingobacteriaceae bacterium (assembly GCA_035645875.1). Lineage (GTDB taxonomy): Bacteria > Bacteroidota > Bacteroidia > Sphingobacteriales > Sphingobacteriaceae > DASRQK01. The sequence continues at coordinate 1,360 of DASRQK010000078.1, forward strand.
ATCTTTTTGACGGTTTCGTAATTCTCTGGTTGCGTCATGTTTTTGGATGAATTCAATTTTTGATCTAAAGTACAAAATTACCTTTTTAATGTAATATTTACAAATGGCCTCCACTCGCATTGGGTTCGAAACGGGTCACCGAGGTAATGCCCTTGATCTCCTTGAGGGTTTCCAGCAAACGTTCCAATTGTTGGGTGTCATTCACAAAGACCATAATGGATCCTTCGAAAATACCCTCATTACTACTGATGGTGATGGAGCGAATATTGATCTTAAACTCCTGGGATATCACCGTCGTAAGCTTATTGACCAAGCCCACATCATCAATCCCCACAATCTGCAATCCCGTTAAGAATGCCACTTCTTTTTGTGAGGTCCAGCGTGCCTTGATGATCCGATAACCGTAATTAGCCATGAGTTTAGAGGCATTGGGACAATTTGTGCGGTGAATTTTGATCCCCTCGTTAACGGTTACAAAACCAAAAACATCATCTCCCGGTATCGGATTACAACATGCCGAAAGCGTGTAGTCGATTTTTTGGAATTCTTCTCCTATTAATAAGGTTTCCTGTTCTTTATTATTGATTTTCTCGACCAATCCAGCCACATGCGAATTAAATTGGGACTGGTGGTGTTCGTTCGACTTCTCGCTGGCCACGAATTCCCGCAAATCCTTCATGTCGATGATCCCTTTCGCGAAATTATAAAAGAGATCCTGCGAGGAAGAATATTTAAAATAATTGGCCAATTTATTCAGGTTATCCGTGTTATAAGTGATCTTTAAAGATTTTAACTTACGTTCCAGAAGTTCCTTGCCTTCTTCAGCGACCTTGCGCTTCTCCTCTTTTAGCGCGGATTTGATTTTGGATCGCGCTTTAGCCGTCACCACAAAGCTGAGCCAATCTTCCTTGGGCGTTTGCTTACTGGAAGTAATGATTTCCACTTGATCCCCGTTTTGTAATTGATGGCTCAGGGGGACCAATTTGTGATTGACCTTGGCGCCAATACAGCTGGCCCCCAGGTCCGTGTGGATTTCGAATGCGAAGTCTAACGCGGTCGCTCCATAAGGAAGCTGTATGAGTGCTCCTTTAGGCGTAAAAATGAAAATCTCATCCGAGAACAGATTCATCTTGAAATCATCCAAGAAATCAAGTGCGTTTTGCTCCGGACTATTCAGAAGTTCACGAACCTTTTGAATCCATT
>DASRQK010000079.1:0-4703 GCA_035645875.1 Sphingobacteriaceae bacterium
ATAGTCCGATATTAAAAGATTCAAAATCTCTTTCGAGTTCGTCACGTCTTTCGGTTCCAACTATTCCGTAAACGTCGTCTTTTATATTTTTCCAGCTTTTAGTTTCCATTACTTTTTGTTTTTTTGTTCATAATATTCAGCCCTAATTATCAAGGCTTTTTCTATTTGATTTTTAGGTGTCTTTTGTGTTTTCTTTTGAAATCCATTCATTAAAACGACTAATTCTTCAAAATACTTTTTAAAAGTTATAACTTCTCTTACTCTCATGATTGCAAGGGTAATTTAAAAGTTACCCATCCGCAAATTATTAGCAGATGTTTTTTACACGTGACGCAGGATTCTGGGTTTATGCAATCAGCGAAGAAGCCTAGGCCGTCTTCCGTCGTGCACTTCCATCGGAAGGCTATACACCGCAGAGTAGAGCTGCTTATTTTTTGTAAGATCGTGCAGGGTGTTTTTCGGGCCTTTGGCGATGAGCGTCTCGGGCTGCTTTTGGTCTATCCGGTAAACATGTTCTACTGTCTGACCGCAGGGAGTTTAGAAGTTTAAAGGAGTGGGTGGACAATTTTAAATCGTAATAATGTGCGATATATTCATGTTTTTACAAGTGACCTGCCTTAATAATTTGGAGCAGTAATACAATTACTTACGATGTTTATGAAAAAGGTGCACTAATAAATAGATTAAAGCAATCTTAGTTATTAATGCTATAAAAATCAATAAAATTTCAGTTGTTGATAACATAGTTCTGTCTCATTATAGGTATAATCGATCAATTTTCCATATTTACTCAATATAAAACGATGCCTCCCAGGTAGGACACGTTTCAAATATAAAGAATTTTGGATTATAACACTTTATGCATCAGGTTTTTTTATTTTTTTGTATGATCGTGCAGGGTGTTTTTCGGGCCTTTGGCGATGAGCGTCCCGGGCTGCTCCGGAGCAGCCAGCGAAGAAGCCTAGACCGAAAAATACCCGTACTCCTCATCGGATCTAAACCTGCTCCAGTCGTGCAGTTCCATCGGAAGTCTACCCTCCCAGGAGCAGAAGTTTTTATTTTTTTGTATGATCGTGCAGGGTGTTTTTCGGGCCTTTGGCGATGAGCGTCCCGGGCTGCTCCGGAGCAGCCAGCGAAGAAGACTAGACCGAAAAACACCCTGCACGATTTCCCCCCACAAAAAAATACACCCCACAAACCGTTTTAGACTTCCGAAAATAAACCTTACCTTTGTATCCCGTACATACACGTATCTTTTCATATGACCAAATACATATTTGTTACGGGCGGCGTCACATCGTCGTTAGGTAAGGGGATCATTTCGGCCTCTCTGGCCAAGCTATTGCAAGCCAGGGGCTACAAAGTCACCATTCAGAAATTTGACCCTTATATAAACATTGACCCCGGAACCCTTAACCCCTACGAGCATGGCGAATGCTACGTCACCGATGATGGTGCCGAAACGGACCTGGACCTGGGACATTATGAACGTTTTTTAAATGTTCGTACTTCACAGGCCAATAACGTCACCACCGGACGGATTTATCAAGAAGTTATTCGCAAAGAACGCGCAGGGGATTACCTGGGCAAAACCGTTCAAGTGGTACCCCACATTACCGACGAGATCAAAAGAAGAATGCGTCTTCTCGGCGAGAGTGGAGATTACGAGATTGTGATCACTGAATTGGGCGGAACTGTGGGAGATATAGAATCCCTTCCATTTATCGAGGCCGTTCGTCAGTTACGCTGGGAATTGGGCAATAGTGATTCATTGGTCATACACCTGACCCTGGTTCCTTATTTGGCGGCTGCCGGTGAGTTAAAAACTAAACCCACGCAGCACTCCGTAAAGACGCTATTGGAATACGGCATACAACCCGATATCTTGGTTTGCCGCACCGAACATCACTTGAACAATGACATTCGGAAAAAATTGGCCCTATTCTGTAATGTGAACATCAATGCGGTGATCGAATCCATTGACGCACCTTCCATTTATGACGTTCCGTTATTGATGCAAAAGGAGCAATTGGACAAAACCGTACTGAGAAAACTGAAATTATCTACCCGTAATGAACCGGAATTAGATAACTGGAAAGCATTTTTGGAAAAACTGAAATGTCCGCTACACGATGTTGAGATCGGTTTGGTCGGGAAATATGTGGAATTGCCTGATGCCTATAAATCCATCATTGAAGCTTTTATCCATGCTGGAGCGAAGAATGAATGCAAGGTTAATCTGCGATTTATCGCTGCGGAAGGGATCAATGAAGCCAATGTTCAAAGCAAATTGAAAGGTTTGCACGGAGTTTTGGTCGCGCCTGGTTTCGGGGAGCGGGGCCTGGAAGGTAAATTAGAAGCCATCCGCTATGTCCGTGAAAAAAACATTCCATTTTTCGGAATATGCCTGGGCATGCAATGTGCAGTGATTGAATTTGGGCGCAATGTATTGAGCTTAAAAGACGCGAATAGCCAAGAAATGGATCCGGACACCAAAGATCCGGTCATTCACCTGATGGCTGATCAAAAATATGTGGAAGATATGGGCGGAACCATGCGCTTGGGGGCCTACGATTGTGAATTGAAGCCCGGTTCCATGGCGGCTTCGATTTATGGCAAAGCGTTGATCCAAGAACGACACCGACATCGTTTCGAATTTAATAACCAATACCTGAAGAAATTTGAAAAGGCCGGAATGATCGCATCGGGTCGAAATCCAGACAATGATCTGGTCGAAATTATGGAACTTCCCGATCATCCTTTTTTCATGGCCGGACAGTTCCATCCAGAATTAAAATCAACTGTAGCAAATCCCCACCCACTTTTTGTTAGCTTTGTAGCCGCTGCAAAAAAGCAGGTTTTGGAGAACCGCTAACAAGCATTTGAGAGAAAGAGTTTATATTAAATCATAAAATGGATAGAAATACCTTAACCGGATTGGTGCTGATCTTTGCGATTATTGCAGCTTCAGTCTTTTTGCTGAAGCCATCAGATGAAGCGATCAAAAAAGAGAGAGAGTTACAGGCAGCTCGTAAGAATGATACTGAACAAGTAGTCGCTGATGCATCGAATGGGGCCGATTCAACATTGGTTAGTCAGGAGGCGGTGGTTGACTCCACGGCCATGGTAGGCCCATTTGGGGGAGCTTTGGCAGGCGAGGAACGCTCGGTAACCCTGGAAAATGAATTGATCAAAGTTAATCTGACCACTAAAGGAGGACGCGTCAAGTCTGTAGAACTGAAAAACGAGGAAACGCATTACGGCGAACCCTTGGTTTTATTCGATGGGGATGACAATAAATTTGGTCTCTTTTTCTCCTCAGCTGGGAAAAATATCATGACCAATGACTTGTATTTTCAGACGGATGCGGGGAATGTGGTGGTGAATCAAAGCGATTCTGCCACTGTTACTCTTCGACTTTCTTATTCACCTCAGCAGTACATAGATTACATCTACAGCCTGAAAGGAGAAAGTTATGAGCTGGGCTTTACCGTCGTGACGAAAGGCATGCAAGATGTCGTGGCTCCTACCGAAAGTAGATTGGTCCTGAATATGGAAACTGCCCTTTTTCAAAAGGAGAAAGACATTTCCCAAGAGCGTCAACGTTCCACTGCTTATTACCGTGAATTGAATGGAAGTGTGGAGAAAATGAGCACGAGCAGTGACGACAATGAAGAGGTCAAAGATCGGATAGAATGGGTTTCCTTTAAGCAGCATTTCTTTTCCAATGTCTTGATCTCTGATTTTGGTGGATTTAATGGAGGGAGTGTCAATGTGTACACCAGCACAAACGACCAAATCGTCAAATTATACGCAGCTAATCTAAACTTGGATTTCAGCCGGAATGATGTCAACAGCTACCCGATGCATTTTTTCTTTGGTCCGAACCAGTATAATGTATTGAAAGCACATGGTCACGACCTAGAGCAACAGGTAGATATGGGTTGGGGGCCCATGAAATGGATCAATCGATTCATTACGGTTCCGGTCTTTAACTTTTTGGATGGCTTTAATCTGGGGTATGGAATCGTCATTTTGATTTTGACCGTGCTATTGAAATTGGCTTTATCCCCATTGACCTATCGGTCCTATGTCTCCATGGCTAAAATGCGTGTCTTGAAGCCGGAAATGGATCAGATTAAGGAAAAGGTCGGACAGGATAATGCTGCACTTCTGCAACAGGAGTACATGAAGCTGTATAAACAGGCTGGAGTAAACCCTTTGGGAGGCTGTATACCGCTGTTATTGCAAATGCCCTTTACCATTGCTTTCTTCTTCTTTTTTCCGAATTTATTCGAATTGAGGGGGGAAAGCTTCTTATGGGTGAAGGATTTAGCGACCTACGATTCCATCATTAATTTTAGCCCAATATTTGGAATTGGTCACATCAGTTTGATGTGTATTTTGATGACTTTGACGACCCTGGTTTCCACTTGGTACAATAACTCCATATCAGGTGCGACCGGACAAATGAAGTATATCGGGTATTTTATGCCTTTGATCTTCTTATTTGTATTGAATAGCTTCCCGGCCGGTTTGAACTATTATTACCTGCTTTCCACGATCTTTACATTTGGACAACAAGTGGTCATTCGCCAGATGATCAATGATGATAAAATTTTGGCTATTATTGAATCTCATAAGAAAAAGCCTGAGTCGGCAAAGAAAAAGTCCAAATTCCAAGAGCGGATGGATGAGTATAT
>DASRQK010000080.1:0-9122 GCA_035645875.1 Sphingobacteriaceae bacterium
TATTCGATCGGGAAGCAGGGTCTAAACGATTCGATTTTTTCCATAGACTGGATCCGATAACTGCGAAAATTAAATCCACCACAATCAAAATGATGGTCCACATCATAAAGTTTTCCGGCTGGCGGAGCACAAACCAAATGGCACCTACCTGGGCGCCAATGGCCAATAACCAGAGTAGCCCTGCGAACATCCGCAATTGAGTGGCCTTTCCCTTTGCCGCCTGGGTAGGCACAAATGTTTTTCCGCCACCAGAAGGGGTAGCTTCATCCCCTTCAATCCGTGTGATTTTTTTCTTACTTGCCATGACAATCCATATTAAATTTCATCCGAAGTCGTTTTCTCTACCCGAGTTCCATCCTTCAAGGTGCGTGAAATCGCATTAAAAGGCCGAGTCACTACTTCATCGCCTTCCGATAAACCGGAAAGAACACGAATATACATATCATCTTGAATTCCAGTGGTCACTTCAACCTGCTTCACCTGCCCCCCATCATACACAAATACATATTCCTTCACCGTATCATTCTCAGTGTTTTCACCCTCAGCCCCATCTTCGGAACGCATATCGTCCCGAATCGTAACGGATTGAATCGGAATGGTCAAACCTTGATCCAGCTGCGTTTGAATATCCACCGTCGCAGATAGTCCGGGACGGAAAGGCGAAGGATTCGGGCTATCCACGCGAAGTAAATCTTCGTAGGATTCGGGTGAAATAAGGACTTTTACATTAAAGTTGGTTACTTGATCCACACTCGAAGTATTCGAAGCAGCCGTGGTCGAAGAACTGGCGATTTCAGTAACTATCCCTTTAAATTGGCGTCCCTGATACGCATCTACCTCGATCACCGCCTCATTGCCCAAGCGCACACGGGTAATGTCATTCTCGTTCACCTCCACATTGACCTCCATGGACTCCATATTGGCAATACGCATTATTTCTGTACCAGCCATCTGGGCTGTACCGACCACACGCTCTCCCAATTCAATTTGCAATAAGGATACCACCCCATCCATGGGCGAGTAAATCGAGGTACGTGACAAATTATCACCAGCTTCCTTCACAGCCGCCTCCGATTGATTGATGCCATAACGCGTCGCAATCACGTTTTGACGTTGAGCTTCCAACGAGGCCTGAGCGCTCAAATAATCTGCACGAATCTGATCAAATTCAGCCGCCGAAATCACTTTCTGCTCAAACAGACTTTTATTACGATTATACGTCGCTTCGATATTGGCAAAACTCGCCTCTTGTTGGCGTAATTGATGCTCAGCAGCTGCCAGATTCGCACGTTGTCCTTGAAGGGAAGCCACCGCCCGATCGTAACCGGACTGCAATATATCTGGACGTATCCGACATAGGAGTTGACCCTGAGTGACCACTTCACCTTCTTTCACGTTCAATTCCACGATCTCGCCCGAAACTTCAGAGCTGAGTTTCACCTCGATTTCTGGATGAATTTTCCCACTGGCTGACACCAATTCATTGACCGTGCGCTCCTGTGCTTTCTCGGTAGACACTTTGATCACCTCACCCTGACCAATCCAGCCCATCTTATTGGCCACAATTAACAGCACCAACAATACCGCAGCCCCGATCAACAGGTATTTAAGTCCACTTTTTTTCTTTTTTGCCATTTCTATCTGATTGTATTGTAATTATAGACTATTAATTTTCTTAAAACCAAGTAGGTTGACCCAAATAAAAATCGATCACCTTACTTCTAAAAATAAAATTATACTTGGACTGAATAAATTCAAACTCTGCCCGGTTCATTGCTATTTGAGAGGTAGACAGTTCCACAGAATTTGCCATCCCTTCATCAAATCGTAATTGAATCACCTCAAACGTCTGCGTTGCTGATGCTAAAGCTGTTTCGGCAGCCGCCAATTGCTTTTCCGCCGAATTCAGATCCAAGACCGCCTGATGGATGACCTTATTCAAGTTATTTTTGACCAATTGTTCATTCGTGAGCGCATTTTGATAAGCGATCTTGGCACGATTGATCCCAATTCTCGTTCTCCCCTGATTGAATATGGGGATATTGAGGGACAATCCAATGGATTCATTCCGGTTACGCTCAAATTGATCTCCAAAAGGCAAGATTTGCTGACTATTAAAATCACGAGCCTGGGAGGAGTAGTTGGTCCCAATACCTGCACTCAGCGAAAGGCTGGGGTAAAGCCCACCTTTAGCAATGGCGATCTGGCGTTCCGCACTCAACGTATTGAACTCGGCCGTCTTGATTTCTGGAAAACTCACTACCGCACTCGAAAAAATATCACGCGCCATCATACGGTTGGTGTTCACTTGAACCTGTTCCACGGATGGTCTTTCCAGTTCAATTTCCACCTCGGGAGCCATTTCCATCAGCTGCTTTAGATTTAAAAGCGCCATTTCATAGGCATTCTGAGAAGTCGTGACGTTCAATTCATCGGTCGCCACCTGGGTTTCAGCTTGATATAAATCCGCCATGGTATTATTTCCTGCTTCCAGATTAATTTCCAGTACCCGCAGCTGTTCCTTCGACAAGGTCAATTGTTGCTGACTAGCTTGATAAAGATCCAGATTCGTCAGCGCATCCAGGTAAGTGGTGATCACCGAGAGGGTCAAATCATTCTTCGCACGTTCCACTTCACTTTCACTGGCCATCAACGAATATTTATTGGCACGGACCTGATTGATTCGCTGGAAGCCCTGGAACAAATCCACCCCGGAAGATAACCGCAATCCGGATGAAGTCACGGATTGCGTGACCAAGCGACCCGCAGTTTGGTCAAAAGAAAGACCCCAGCTCTTATTTCCACTGGCCCCCAAATTCAATGTAGGATAAAAACTCATGCGAGCCTGCTTTAAATCCTGTTCAGAAAGGGATGCCTGAAAAGCGGCTTGTTTAATCTGAAGGTTATTGTCCTGCGCCTCTCTGACGGCTGTTTCCATGGTGATCAGCCGCTGAGCAAGTGCTTCCTGGGTCGCCCCCATCCACAACATGCTCCCTAACAGCGCTGACAAAGACAGTATTCGGGCAGAAAACCCAACCTTCATGTTTTTCGTTTTTCTATTCATTAAACAAAAGACTTATCGTATAAATACAAAATAAATTCTATTTTAGCTACTTACTCGGTTATCCGTCATGCAAATCTACAAGGCTCCTTTTTGGCTCCCCTGGGTATACCCCTCACTAACTTGGCATAAAGACCGGTCTGAAAAATGCTTATTTCTGACTTTTGACGACGGCCCGGTGCCAGATGTTACAGAAGAAATTATATTCATTTTGAAAAAGTACGGAATCCGTGCGACATTCTTCTGTGTGGGTGAAAATATTCAGCGTCATCCCCAGCTTTTCGAAGAATTAAAAGTCGAAGGTCATCGCATCGGAAATCATTCCTATAACCATCTGAATGGCTGGGCTACATCAGACGAAGCCTACCTACAAAATGTGGAAAAATGTGAGGCATTGACCCAAACGAAGCTGTTTCGGCCGCCATACAGTAAAATCCGGCGCTCCCAAATTCGGGCATTAAAGTACCAATACGAAATCATCATGTGGGATGTGGTAAGTCGGGATTATGATCCCCAAGTTTCTCCGGAACAATGCTTGAAAAATACCCTTAAGCACACCGGCAATGGCTCCATTATCGTGTTCCATGATCATGTAAAAGCCTGGAGCAATGTCCGTTATGCATTACCTCGCGCGGTGGAACAATGGCTGTCAGAAGGTTACCGTTTTGAGGTGCTTTAGCCTGCGCAATTCGATTTATTTTTAGTAGTTTTGTTTGTATGTATATCATATTTGACACCGAAACCACCGGACTTCCCAAACGTTGGGATGCACCCATTTCAGATACAGACAATTGGCCACGATGTATACAGATCGCCTGGCAATTGCACGATGAAAATGGCCAGCTGGTGGAACACCAGGATTTTTTGGTGCAGCCGGATGGTTTTGATATTCCCTTTGATTCGGAACGAATACATGGTATATCCACGGAATTAGCCCAACAAGAAGGGGTACCCTTATCCGATATGTTGGAACAATTCGAGTCCGCCCTCTCCAAAGCGCGATTCGTGGTGGGGCATAATGTCGGTTTTGATCTAAACATTTTAGGGGCGGAATATTACCGATTGGGTCAGGAGAATCCCTTGGCTGCCTTGCCGGTTTTGGACACCTGTACCGAAAAGACAGCCGAATTAGTTCAGCTGCCTGGTGGTCGAGGCGGGCGATTTAAATTACCGAAGTTAGGAGAATTGCACGCCTACCTGTTCGGAGTCGAATTTAAAGAGGCGCACAATGCGACAGCAGATGTGGAAGCTACCACCCGTTGCTTTTTCGAATTGATCCGGACAGGTGCTTACACTGCATCCGAGCTCGGGGTGGAGGAATCAGCACTGAATGCGTTCAGGCAGGAGCAGGTGGAGGTGATCAAACCGATCGGCTTAAAACACATTAACCTCCGCGCGGCTTCCGAAAAGATCCGAAAAAAACTGGAGGACAGTGGTGTAATAAACAGTGGACCGAACGACGCGCAAATTCGTGAGAACCTAAAAATACTGGAAGATCACGCCTTCGCCCACCTGCATAATCACACCCAGTTTTCGATTTTGCAATCGACCATTTCCATTCCAGAATTGGTCAAAGCAACCGCAGCTCATGGCATGTCGGCCGTGGCTATGACCGATCATGCTAATATGATGGGGGCTTTTCATTTTGTGAATCAAGTATTGAACCATAACGCTGCCGTAGAAAAGCGCAATCAGGAATTATTGGCGACTGAAGAATTTCCCGTTCTGGAACCTAAAATTACCCCTATTGTGGGTTGTGAATTCCATGTCTGCATGGATCACTTAGACCGGACGCATAAGGATAATGGATACCAAGTGGTTTTTTTAGCCAAGAATAAAAAAGGTTATCACAACTTGGTTAAAATGGCCTCCATCGCCTACACGGCTGGTTTTTATTACGTGCCGCGGATTGATCGGAAAATCATTGAACAATATAAGGAAGATCTGATCGTCTTATCTGGGAATCTACAGGGCGAAATTCCCAATAAAATCTTGAGAATCGGAGAAAATCAGGCTGAAGAGGCACTTCTATGGTGGAAAGATCAGTTTGGCGAAGACTTCTACATCGAATTGATGCGACACGGGCAAGAGGACGAGAACCGGGTCAACCCTTCATTGATCCAACTGGCCAGGAAGCACGATGTCAAGCTCATAGCGACCAATAATACCTATTACCTACAGAAAGCGGATGCTTACGCACAGGATATTTTACTCTGTGTAAAGGACGCGGAGAAAATCGCTACCCCGATCGGTACTAATCGCGGGGAACGTTTTGGACTGCCTAATAACGAATATTATTTTAAGTCTCCGCAGGAGATGAAGGAATTGTTCGCGGATGTTCCTGAAGCGATTATGAATATTCAGGAGATCCTGGATAAGGTAGAGATCTATTCCCTGCGCCGGGATGTGCTACTTCCGCAATTTGAAATTCCGGACGATTTTAGATCTGAAGAGGATTTGATCGATGGCGGAAAACGTGGTGAAAACAATTATTTAAGGCACCTGACGTTTGAAGGCGCAAAGAGGCGCTATGAGGTCGTTACCGAGGCGATCAGGGAACGTTTGGACTTTGAATTGGCCACGATCGAGAAGACCGGTTACCCGGGTTATTTTCTGATCGTTCAAGATTTAATCGCTGAAGCCAGGCGAATGGGAGTAGCCGTGGGGCCAGGTCGAGGATCGGCCGCAGGATCTGCCGTGGCGTACTGCCTACAAATTACCAATATTGATCCGATCAAGTACGATTTGCTTTTTGAGCGATTTCTAAATCCGGATCGGATATCCATGCCAGATATTGATATTGACTTTGACGATGTGGGTCGAAGTAAGGTGATGGATTATGTGATCAATAAATACGGTGCCAATCAGGTCGCCCAGATCATCACCTATGGAACCATGGCGGCCAAATCGGCCATAAAGGACACCGCGCGGGTATTGGACCTTCCGCTTTATGAGTCGGAAAAAATCTCCAAACTGGTGCCGAACATGAAGCTCAATAAGATCTTTAATTCGGACGACAAAACACTCAAAAGTGCTTTAAGAAGCGATGAATGGGAGAATGTGCAAGCGCTCAAGGCCATATCCAATGGCAAAGGACTGGAAGCCAAAACGCTTCAAGAGGCCCAAAAACTGGAAGGCTCGCTCCGCAATACAGGAATTCACGCCTGTGGGGTGATTATTACGCCCGATGACATCACTAATTTTGTCCCTGTGGCGACCGCGAAGGATTCGGATCTGTATGTTACGCAGTTCGATAACGCAGTGGTGGAAAGTGCCGGCCTACTAAAAATGGACTTTTTGGGACTCAAGACATTGACCCTGATCAAGGATACGATTCAAATCATCAAAGACAGACATGGAATAGCGATAGATCCGGATTTGATCCCGCTGGATGATGCAGCAACTTATTCCCTTTTTCAACGGGGTGAAACCGTCGGGATATTCCAATACGAGTCCGATGGAATGCAAAAACATTTAAAGGATTTAAAACCAACGGTATTCGAGGATCTCATCGCCATGAACGCATTGTATCGTCCTGGACCAATGGATTATATCCCTTCTTTTATTAAGCGAAAGCAGGGACTGGAGCCGATTACCTACGACCTGGAGGCTTGTGAGGAGCATCTGAAAGAAACGTATGGCATAACCGTCTATCAAGAGCAAGTGATGCTATTATCTCAAAAACTAGCTAACTTTTCCAAAGGTGATGCGGATATTCTGAGAAAGGCCATGGGTAAGAAGCAGCGGGATGTACTGGATGAAATGAAACCGCAGTTTCTCGAGCAGGGCATGGTCAATGGGCACGATGAAAAGATATTGAACAAAATTTGGACAGATTGGGAGGCTTTTGCGAGCTATGCGTTTAATAAGTCGCACTCGACCTGTTATGCTTGGATCGCTTATCAGACTGCTTATTTGAAAGCGAATTATCCTGCTGAATTTATGGCGGCCGTACTTTCTAATAACATGAATAACATCAGCAGTGTGACGTTTTTCATGGAAGAGAGTAAGCGCATGGGCATCGAGGTAAAGGGTCCAGATGTGAATGAATCGGAATATAAATTTACGGTGACGAATGACCGGGTAATCCGATTTGGGATGGGCGCGGTCAAAGGCGTAGGGGCCGGTGCGGTGGAAACCATTGTACAATCCAGAAAAAACGAACCTTATCGTTCGATTTTCGACTTGGCTAAACGAATAGATTTACGAGCGGCTAATAAAAGGGCTTTGGAAAGCCTCGCCTATGCAGGTGGATTCGATTCATTTGAAGGGACCCACAGGGCCCAATATTTCCATCAAGAGATGGATGGCATTACCCTATTGGAGAAAGCACTTCGTTACGGTGCCAAATATAAAGAAAACGAGAACTCGGCACAGGCCAGTTTGTTTGGAGGAACCAGTGAGGTTCAAATGCCTGAACCTACCCTGCCGGAATGCCCGGAGTGGGGATTAATCGAGAAATTAAAGTACGAAAAGGATGTAATCGGGATCTATTTGACCAGCCATCCACTAGATACCTACCGTTTCGAGATCGATCATTTTTGCATGCATCCGGTGCGGGCGCTGAAACTAATGGATAAGGTGATGAGTGGGGATAAATCAGAAGAAATTTTAACAGAATTTAAACGTTTCGCTAATCGGGACCTTGTCATAGGCGGCATGATTACTTCGGTGGATCATCGGACCAATAAAAATGGCAAGCCATTTGGCCGATTTGTGCTGGAAGACTACGGTGATTCTCAAGAAATCGCTGTGTTTGGTGACGACTATGTAAAAGTAAAGAGCTACCTGACCCAAGGCTATTTCGTGCAAGTAAAAGGCAAGATCCATGAGCGCTTCCGTCAACCGAATAACTGGGGTTTTTCAGTCACGTCCATACAATTGCTTTCTGAATTACGGGACAAGTATGCTAAAAGTCTGACTTTGCAAATTCCACTGCAGGCGCTCACTGCCGAGATGCATGAAAAAATCCGCCAAATGGTCGCAAATAATGAAGACAGCATGGGGACTAAAAATTGCCAACTCAAATTCCGAATCTATGATATGGAAGAAGAATACAGTATAGATCTGCCTTCTAAATCGGTGCGTATCTATCCGGATGACGCGTTTATTGCCTCTCTGCGCAATTTAGAGGGCATTTCTTACCGTTTAAATTAATATGCGTATATTTGTAAGATAGACATTGAAATTTTTAAATTAAAATCATAGTAACAATGGCAATTGAAATCACAGACAGCAACTTCGATGAGGTTGTGCTCAAATCGGACAAACCCGTTTTGGTAGATTTTTGGGCAGAATGGTGTGGTCCCTGCCGCATGGTAGGACCTATCGTCGAAGAATTGGCTTCAGAATATGAAGGCAAAGCTGTAGTAGGAAAGGTCAATGTGGATGAGAATCCAAACATTTCCATCAAATTCGGAATTCGGAATATTCCGGCACTGCTTTATTTTAAAGATGGTGAAGTCGTGGACAAGCAAATCGGCGCAGTACCTAAATCGGTGTTAGCTGATAAATTGAACACCCAACTGTAAATTTTAGATTCGTTACCATCTAAAAAAAATTATGGAGCTCAGGTAAGCGGATGTGATCATCTCTTTACCTGAGCTTTTTTTTCGCGCTTAGTGGAGCTGTTTTCGGTTTCTGATAGGCAGGAATTGTCCCGAAAAGGCCACCAATATTCCGATGCAAATCACAGCAGAAGCGACGACCAAAGACTGATGCGTGTAATCGATATACACCCTCAGCATCCCCGAGAGTCCCTGAACCATGAGGACCAATTCATTGAACAGAATACCCACCACGAGGAGGTAAAGGCCAAATGCGGACACCCGGTTTTCGAGTATATATTTATGGGTCAAGGCATAAGCCAAAATGAATAAACTGATAATGGCTAACAGGACCAAATGAAGGTAACCGATCACAATGGGACGGTATCCATAGGCCAATTGACTCAAATCTGGCAACAAGGAAAGCACCTGTAATAGTAATTTGATGCAGAACGCCAACCCGACGACCAGAAGCAGGAACCGGACCAATACCGTACTCACACTCGTCAACTCTT
>DASRQK010000081.1:0-20547 GCA_035645875.1 Sphingobacteriaceae bacterium
AAAAACCATTGTGGATGACGCATTGGTCCAATGCCCGACGATCGAGCGCGTTATCGTATTGACCCGAAGTCGGACGCCAGTGTCTATGATTAAGGGAAGGGACGTTTGGTGGGAAGATGAAATCACGAAGGTAGAGACCCAGGGGAATCCTCCTTGTCCAGCTGAAGAAATGGATGCGGAAGACCCGTTATTTGTGCTGTATACGTCCGGGTCGACCGGAAAACCGAAGGGCGTGGTGCATACGACTGCGGGATACATGGTTTATGCCGGTTATACCTTCTCAAATGTGTTTCAATATCAACCCGGCGAGGTGCATTTTTGTACGGCAGATATTGGTTGGATTACGGGGCATTCCTACATTGTGTATGGGCCTCTTCTGCAGGGCGCGACTTCGCTGATGTTCGAAGGGATTCCGACCTGGCCGGATGCCGGACGATTTTGGGATATTGTGGATAAGCATCAGGTGAATATTTTCTACACCGCACCTACTGCGATACGGTCTTTAATGGCGGCTGGAGACGAATACTTGGAAGGAAAGGATTTAAGTTCGATTCGAGTCCTTGGAAGTGTGGGTGAGCCGATTAATAAGGAGGCTTGGGATTGGTATCATGTAAATATCGGCAAGGAGAAAGCTCCGATTGTGGATACATGGTGGCAAACGGAAAACGGAGGCATCATGATCTCGCCGCTGGCGGGGATCACGCCGACCATACCGAGCTATGCGATGCTGCCATTGCCCGGAATACAGCCTGCCCTGATGGACGAGGGAGGTAATGAGATCGAAGGGAATGGCGTGAGTGGAAACCTGTGCATCAAATTCCCTTGGCCGGGTATGATTCGAACGACTTACGGCGATCACGAGCGGTGTAAACAAACTTATTTCGCCACATACGAAAACATGTATTTCACGGGCGATGGTTGCCTGCGGGATGAAAACGGATATTATCGCATCACGGGCCGGGTAGATGATGTGTTAAACGTTTCTGGACACCGAATCGGCACGGCAGAAGTGGAAAATGCGATCAATATGCATAGTGATGTGGTTGAATCAGCCATTGTGGGTTATCCGCATCCGGTTAAGGGGCAGGGTATTTATGCCTATGTCATTGCTTCAGGACACCATGTGGATGAGGGATTGACCCGACAAGATATCAATCAAACGGTGAGCCGGCTCATTGGCGCGATCGCTCGCCCAGACATCATTCAATTTGTGAGCGGACTTCCGAAGACGCGTTCCGGTAAGATTATGAGAAGAATTCTGCGAAAAATCGCTGAAGGGGACACCTCCAATTTGGGAGATACTTCTACCCTATTGGATCCAAGCGTCGCAGATGACATCATGGCGGGTGCTGAAGCGCTTCGCCGTTAGGAAAAGTGACCTTTAATTTTTAAGGAAACAGCGCCTAAATGTCCTTTTTTTCGTTTTGAATTTCTTGGCTACTTTTTAGTCGGTGGCGTTCCCGATCATATTTTCCTTCGAGATCGTCGCGAACGCTGCCTTTCCACATGGGGGCACCGATAAAATAAGCGGCTCGACCAATCATATGGGCAGATACAGGAGCTGTCAGAACGAGGAAAAACATAATGGCAATAGCCTTTGTCGTTACAGATATTTGTGGGAAATAAATGGCCGCGCAGATGAGCAATAATCCGCAACCCAATGTGGCTGCTTTTACCGTAACAGATAGGCGTAAGTAAAAATCGGGCATCCTAATGATTCCAATGGAGGCAATCAATATGGCTGCTGCGCCGATCGTGCTTACGATGATAATAATCCATTCTATCATTTCTTTCCTTTCTTTTCTATGTAATATGAAAATGCGATCGTGCTCAAAAAACCAATCAAGGCGACAATTAAGCCGACATCGATGAAGGTGCTTTGCTCGGTGATCATGCTGAAAACGGCAATCACGCCCACTCCGATAATAATCAATAAATCCAGTGCCACCACACGATCCACGACTTCTGGCCCACGATAAAGTCTGATAAATATCAACACCAAAGAAATCGCCAAAATGGGCAAAATTACATATTCAAAATAAGCACTCAGATTGATCATGATTTTCTCTTCTTTTCGCTGATCATTTAATTATCTTAAAATTTCAAGTAGTCGCCGCTCACTTCCGTTCTTAAATTGGCGGATAAACTTTTCCTTATCCCTCAAATACATCACATGAATATAGATTACGGACCTGTCCTCACTGACATCTATATAGAGCGTCCCCGGTGTAAGCGCGATCACAGCCGCTAAGGCATTAATCTCAAAATCCGTCTTCGCGTCAATCGGATATTCAATGATTCCCGGTTGCATAAAGAATTTTGGTGTCATCACATCGTATGCCACCTGAAGGTTGGACTTGATCATTTCATATATGAAGTAAAAGAAAAATCCAATTATTTTAGGCACTCGACTAAAATATCGTCTCTCTTTTTCATCACGAATAAATAACCAAAGTATAAAAAACCCTACGACGAACCCAAAGACCAAATTCGTAAAGGAAAGCTCTCCGGTGAGGGCTACCCAAATAAAGGCCAACAAAAGATTCATTAAAAACTGCTTAACCATTTCTTCTGCTTTTATGGTAATACCTCAGTGCCGAGCACCGCTTCTATGTAAGGCGTCGTGTCCAACATTTCTGTTGTGATTCTATCCACCACCAACACAATGTGTTCCGCTGCGAAACCGATGTATAGCGAGACGGTGGCTAAAATGATAATGGGAATTATTAATAAAGACTGCATGCCCTTTCCCCAAGCTAAAAAGTCCATGGACCCCAAAACCTCCCTGCGATCGAACTGTTCAGGGGCATCTTTCCAAAATACCACAGCCCATAGCCTGGCGATCACAATTAAAGTGATTATACTGCCCAAAACCAATGCTCCAATATAAATATAACTATTTGCTTCAAATCCGCCTTCAAACAAATAGATTTTCGGCCAAAAGCCTGAAAGTGGGGGTATTCCTACCAGCGAAAATAAAACCACAGCCATTAACAGGGATAATTTAGGCCAATCCGCATACATTCCTCCTAATCGCTCCATATTCATGGAGCCTCCAATATTTCGAATAACTCCGGCGATCAAAAACAAATTGGTCTTGACTACAATGTCGTGAATGAGATAAAACATCGCGCCCATGATGGCGACCTGATTATAAAGGCCTAGCCCAGCCACGATATAACCAATATGACAGATGATCAAATAGGATAAAAGCCTCCGCATATTGGTCTTGATTATGGCCCCAAGTGCTCCGGTCAGTATGGTCAACACGGCCAACACGATAAAGATCAGTTTCATGCTCTCATCCGGAACAAAAATCAAGGTAAACATGCGGTACAGGGCATAAATTCCTACTTTGGTCAACAACCCTCCAAAGATGGCGGCGACAGCGGAAGGCGGTGTATGATAGGACGAGGGCAACCAGAAATATAGTGGAAAAATAGCTGATTTGATCCCAAATCCGACAATAAAGAAAAAAGCGGTCAAATTAACCAGGGCTCGATTTTCAACGGCTGCCACTTTCACAGAGAGGTCTGCCATATTTAAGGAGCCGGTTAAGCCATATAATATGCCTATTCCGGTTAGAAAAATCATGGAGGCCAGGATATTCATGGCCATGTATTTGACTGCGCCTTCGATTTGACCTTTACGACCTCCCAAGGTGAGGAGCACGAAAGAGGAGATAATGATGACTTCGAACCACACATAGAGATTAAAGATGTCTCCGGTGAGAAAGGCTCCGCTCAAGCCCATCAATAAAAAATGGTAAATCGCAAAATATCCATAATGTGCGCGTTGATGGGATACAGATGCCGTAGAAAATATGGACACCGCAAAACCAGCAATGCTCGTCAAAAGTACCATCGTGCTGCTAAAGGTATCCGCAACAAAGACGATTCCAAAGGGCGCCCTCCAGTTTCCTCCATTCATGGTCAGGATTCCTTGGTCCCAAACTTTCACAAATAAGTGAATAGCCAAGGCGAGAACCGCTAAACTTCCAACGACACTCAACACCCGCTGTGCTCGGTCTTTCTTCCAAAGCAATAACAGGATAATGCCAATGAATAATTGGGCAATGACCGGCAATATGAGTAAATTGTCTATCATAAGTCTTCGTCTTCCGGTGTATTAAGGTCATCCAGGTCGTCCGTGCCTTTCAAGGCGTATACCCGCTTCAATAAAACAATGGCAAATGATTGTAAACCAAAACTAATCACAATCGCTGTCAGAATCAATGCCTGAGGAACCGGATCAGCGTATAAATCGGTGAAAAAACTACTTGTTTCTCCAATGACCGGAGGTTTCCCCTTGGTGATTCGTCCCAATAAAAAAATCAGCAAATTTACCCCATTGCCCAAGATGGTAATTCCCAAAAGGAGCTTAACCATGCTTCTTCTCAGCAGGAGAAAGAAACCTGCGGAATACATGACGCCGATTAATATAATAAACAATAATTCCATTCCGTTCAGTCACTAAATTGGGTAATGGTAAACAATATAGTCAACACCGCCCCCACCACCACAAAATAAATCCCCATATCAAAAATTAAAGCCGTTCCTACCATCCCAATCACAGGTATCGGGTCATTCATCCACAAACCAGTCATGACCGGTAAACCGTAATAAACAGGTGCAAACATGCTGGTTGCGGATAACAATAGACCAACGGCAAGAAAGCTTCGTGGCGGAAAATATAGCAGCTTTAGGGTATTGTCTGTTCCATAACTAAAACTGTGTAGCACAAAAGCTACGCTCGCCACTAATCCGCCCACAAAACCTCCTCCTGGGTAATAATGTCCTCGAAGTAACAGAAACACCGAAAACAACACCAGAATCGGTAGCAGGTACTTGGTCGACGTTTGTAAAATCTGACTTTTCATTTTCTATTCCTTGTCTGAAGGCTTGATCCTTAATTTTAACAAACTATATACTCCGATCGCCGCAATACTGAGTACCACAATTTCAAACATGGTGTCAAGCCCTCTAAAATCTACCAAAATCACATTCACCACATTCTTTCCTTTGGCTAATCTATAGGCATTGTCCCCATAAAATCCCGTAATATTTTTAGTAACTGGTTCATGCAGCACATGTAAAGCCGTAATCGCAACGACCGCTCCAAAACCTACCGCCAGCGTCGTATCCCTTATTTTAGTCGGTCTATTTGCAAATTTTAAAAAGGGAGGAAGTCGGAATAATACCAACACGAAAAGCACAACGGTTAACGTGTCGATCGTAAATTGGGTCAATGCAAGATCCGGAGCGCTGTACAGGATGAACAAGAGACAAATACTATATCCGATCACGCTGGTGCCGACCACGGCAGTCAGTCTGGAAGGGGTCAATATCGTCAAGAACACGCCAGCAATCAAGATTGCGGTCACGACAACCTCATAGACACTAATCGGGGAAATAAGCTCCATGTCCAGTGGAGGAATCCCCATGGCAATCAATTTGATGGCAATAATAATCGCCGCAAAACTCAAAATTTTAAATAAGTAAGACCGCAAATAGCCGTTGTGCCAATAAGTGGTATATGCTGCAGCCAATTGAACAAATATTCTATTAAGGCTATTGAATAGATATTCAGTGGATAATTTGTCGAAACGACGGATAAATGCGGCCTTTGCATTCGACGGACGGAATAAAATATAAAGTGTTGTTCCTGCCACAATAGTAATCACACTTAGCAATAAAACCAGGTTAAACCCATGCCATATTTTTAGTGGAGCGTCTATGGCAGTGTTTGCGATGGATTGGGCGGCCGGAAGCAGTAACCCAGCATCTACCCAGGCAGGAAAAAGACCGAAAATCAAGCCGAGCAATCCAAGAATCAAGGGCGGAACCCATAACTTCGGGCTTGGCAAACCAAGCTTCGAATACGATTCGGGAAGAGGTCCTGAAAAGGGTTGTATACCGGCAAAAAATCCGCCACAGACCAAGAAAATATTAGTCAAGAGGGCTAATCCCGTCAATATGACTGCCCAGGTCTCCGGCTGATTCAATGTGGCTTCGTAGATCAAATCCTTGCCGACAAAACCTAAGGTCAAAGGAACACCAGCGCTGGAAAGTGCTGCTAAGAGAGCTGCTATAGCCACAGGCATCATGACTTTACGCAATCCGGATAGCTTCGTGACGTCTCGGGTGCCTGTTTCGTGATCGATGATTCCAGTCACCAAGAATAAGGTGGCTTTATAAAGGGCGTGAACCAAAATAAATACAGAAGCCGCAAGTAAAGACGCTTCTGTGCCCATGCCGATTAAAAACACTAAGATTCCCAATGCCGAAATCGTGGTATAGGCTAAAATTCCTTTGAGATCGGTCTTGAATAAAGCGTGATAAGCAGCGTACACCATGGTGAAGCCTCCCACAATCATCAGCGTTGTGGACCATTCAATGGTTCCGCCCAACACAGGAAACATGCGGGCCAACAAAAATATACCTGCCTTGACCATGGTCGCAGAATGTAAGTATGCGGATACAGGTGTAGGTGCTTTCATGGCGCCTGGAAGCCAGAAATGGAAAGGAAATTGAGCCGATTTGGTGAAAGCTCCGGCAAACACAAACAACAAAATTAAGCCGTATAACGCATGGTCTTTAATCGCTGAACTGGAGTTCACCATTTCCTGAATAGAAAAGGTGCCGCTCAGGTTTCCGGCAAGAATCAATCCCGCAAGCAATAAATATCCCCCTCCACCCGTGATTCCAAGAGCTACCAATGCACTTTTTCTGGATGCGGACTGATTATTATTGAAGCCAATAAGGAAATATGAGCTGATACTGGTTAATTCCCAAAAAATAAACAGCAATAATATGTTATCTGACAGAACCATGCCTAACATAGCTGCCATAAATAAGCTTAAATACCCATAAAAACGATCTAAAAATGGATGGCCTTCAAGATAGGCGGAAGCATACAGAAAGATGAGTGTTCCGATTCCGGTGATCAATAAAGTGAACAGCAAGGAAAGACCGTCTAAGTAAAAGTCTAAGTTTAACCCTAAACTGGGCACCCAGGAATAAGAGACGGAATAAGTTTCCCCTGCGTAAATTCCGGGAACATAACTCAGAAAATAAATAAATAGCGCTAAAGGCAGTATAGAAATTAGGACCGAATATGGTCCACGCATCACTTTGCCCAATGGCACCAGTAATAAACTCACAAGTAGGCCTGATAAGACGGCTGCCAACATACGCAATTACAAAGTTAATTTACGAAAGCCACTAAAATATATAAAATTGATGGATTTTACCGAATCTGATTTGGATTTCTGAAAGGAAAACCCCGTTATTTGCCATAATTCTGAAGGATGACCTCATTATTTGCTATTATTAGACAAATAAATTATGTTTGTAATCCCGACTTAACAGTTAAATAACTTCAATCCAAAATATTAAAATGAAAGTAAGTGAAAAAGTAATGTCCCGCAGTGGAGGTAAATGTGAATTGTGCCAAAAAAAAGTAGACTTGGCCATTTTACAAGTAAGTCCGGAACGACCAGATAATGAAATCCTGATTTGTTCTTCACTGATCCCTCAAATTGATGGTTCAGAAGAGCTAATAGCGAGCGATTGGACATTTCTTCCTGACGCGATGTGGAGTGAGGTTCCAGCGGTTCAAGTTCTCGCCTGGAGAATGTTAAATCGGCTTAAAAGTGAAACATGGGCAGCGGAAGCTTTGGAAATATTGTATCTGGATGATGAAACCCGTGAATGGGCGGAAGATTGGACCGCTCCAGAGGAACCCTCATCGAATATTGAAGTCCATAAAGACGCGTATGGCAATATCTTACAAGATGGAGACTCGGTCGTTTTGACAAAGACCCTGGATGTCAAAGGGAGCTCGATAAGTGCAAAACTTGGGACAGTTGTCAGAAACATTCGATTGGTTCCCGATCATTCTGATCAGATCGAAGGACGTGTTGAAGGGCAGCAAATTGTTATTTTGACCAAATATTTAAGAAAGCAGAGCTAACAAAGCCCTGCTTTCCTTCAATAAACATTGCTTCAAAAATCAACCCGAACGGATTCCTGCCAAGGACTATCCCTGTCTATTCGAAATACCTGACTGCTGGAGGCATTCGAGCCTAATAAAAATCCGCTAAATATCAGTCTCATATTATGCGTGATCTCTGCGGTCGTGATAATCTCATTAAGTAATTCATCCTCATGATCATAGGCGGAAAGCTTATAACTTAATTCGAGGGGATTTTCCCTAAATCCTAAAAATTGATTAAACACGATCGTACCCTGTTCAAAGGACTCCGGATAAAATACGCTAACAGGCTTCATTTGCTCAACCACTAACGGTGGAGAATAATCTAGATTAAATGGTGAATAATAGATGGATTGAACAGATTCTACTTCAATCCGTTTTACTAGGGAGCCTAACTGAGGATCATTTAATTCATAAACCACCTCGCTGTAGAAGCGCTCCAATAAAAGATCTAATTCAAGATCCTCCTTCACTTCAAAATGAGATAGCGTTTTCCCAAAGACCACGTCCTCCTGAGAAGTAGAGCCGGTTAAAACGTAAAACTGTTCTGCTGGAAGTGGGTTATCAGGAAAATTCAAGGTATTTGACCTACTACTAACCAAAACAAGCATATAGTAGGTGCCATCCCCTATTTGAAATTCTATCGTATGTTCAGTATCCTCAAAATTTAATTGCTTCTGTTCGCTTACCAGTAAATCTCCCGACACTTGATCAAAAATAAAATAATCCAGCGTTCCCATCTTCGGTTTTTCGGGTTCAATCAATCCACCTGTATAGATTCCTTGTAAAGCAAAATTATCAATTCTGATCGTGCCCGAAGACTGATTGTAATTTGTTCCTTCTGGCCGTTGACCCTCCATAGGTACAATAATAATATTAAGCTGTTCTGGCTGTTGATCCAAATTTAATCCGGTCAGATCGTATTCATAGGTATTCTTACCATTCAAACTGGAAAATTGGTTTTCATCAGAAATCAGAATTTCCTCCTCGGCGTCCAGTTGATAATAAATTGAAAAGTCTTTTGGTCCCGTTGGTGATCCACTCATGTCAAATCTTAACATACCCAATTTTTCTACTTCATCGATAGGCATTTGAAATGTAACTTTCTCGGGTCCAGCGATATTTAGAATATTACCCCCAGGATACTCAAGAAAAGCGTATCCTTGTTTAAGAAAAGCATATTCGTCCGGACCATTCGTTCTAAGCACACGAATACCAGCATTCGCCCGATCAATACCTAAATCCGGACGGATCGATTCGTCATTAAAGGACCATAAATATAGGTATTGCATTTCAGGAGAAGCAAACACATTTTGATCATCATTTGCTTCAGAAAATAAATGATTCCAAGAGGAAGATCCCTCCGATTGAATATACTGAATCGGCTTGATCTGACTATCAAAAGCTGAAAGTCTAAGCGAGACTTTACGCTGAATCTCTTTTTCGGGACCGATCTCCATTCCCGCGTCTTTTCCACACGAAAAAAATAATGTGATCAAAAACACGATTCCAACCACACTTACCAAACTTAATTTTGACTTCATAATTTCCTCCTTTATATTTAATTTATTGTTAAAAACAAATATAAGGAGATAATTATTAAATTTCAAATTAAAAAAATCAAATAGATTTCCAGCCCTGGGCTTTTAGTGGATGTACATTTCCAGATTTTGATATTAAATGACAGCCTTCAGCGGGTTCTGTGATATGTCCGATAATAGAAATATCCATCGAGTTTTTGATTTTATCGTAATGAGTCTGAGAAACTGTAAACAATAACTCATAATCCTCACCCCCACTCAAGGCACAAAGCGTAGGATCTAAGTGAAACTCTCTGGCTGTATCATAAGTCATGGGATCAATTGGAATACGTTCCTCATAGAGTTTACATCCTTTATCAGAAGCCTTGCAAATATGTAAAATTTCAGAAGCCAGACCATCAGAAATATCGATCATGGAAGTTGGTTTAATATCCATATCCTCCAATAAAAGTACGATATCTCTTCGAGCCTCCGGTTTTAATTGACGTTCTACGATGTAATCTTTACCCTCCAGATCGGGTTGAATATTAGGATTTTCTAGAAATACAGCCTTTTCACGCTCCAATAATTGGAGTCCCATATAAGCTCCCCCCAGGTCACCGGAAACACACAGTAAATCACCTATTTGTGCGCCGTTTCGATAAGCGATTTTCTCTTCCCTTGCATAACCAATGGAGGTAATACTTAAAACCAAACCTTGCGCTGAAGAACTCGTATCTCCACCAACCAAATCCACCTGATATTTCTGGCAGGCCAATAATGCACCAGCATAGATTTCTTCCACTGCTTCCAAAGGAAACTTACTGGATAATCCGATAGCGATCGTGATCTGAGTCGCCATCCCATTCATAGCATAAATATCACTCAAATTCACTTGAACAGCCTTGTAGCCCAAATGTTTTAAGGGCACATACCGCAGATCAAAATGAATTCCCTCCAGTAGTAAATCGGTAGATATTAGTGTTTTCTTTCCACTAAAATCCAATACTGCGGCATCATCCCCTATTCCTTTAACGGTAGAGTCGTTTTTCAATTCGACGGAATTGGTCAAGTATGCAATTAAGCCGAATTCACCTAATTCAGTCAATGAGGACGTTTCTTTATTTTCAAACATAAGCTATCATCTACAATCCATACTTTGCTGAGATTTCTAACATCCGCTCAATCGGTTTTCGTGCCTGCGCAATCAGTTCAGCTGGTAAATCCACTTCCGGCTGCTCAAATTTCAGGCAATTGTACAATTTCTCCAAAGTATTTAATTTCATGAATGGACAATCGTTACAGGCACAGGTATTATCCGGAGGAGCAGGAATAAAAGTTTTATGTGGGCTGGCCTTTTGCATTTGATATAAAATACCACTTTCTGTTGCGACTATAAACGTATCGGACTCGTTGTCAATCGTATACTTTAACAAACCAGAAGTAGAACCTATATAATCTGCCGCCTCCAAAATATGAGGTTCACATTCCGGATGCGCAATGAATTTAGCCTCGGGAAATTGACTCATTAAATTCTGTATTTTGTCCCACGAAAACAATTCATGAACCATACACGCTCCATTCCATAGCACCATATCCCTCCCTGTCTTCTTCATCACATATTCTCCCAAATTTTTATCCGGACCAAAAATAATTTTTTGATCTTTGGGCAAACTATCTACGATCTGAACGGCATTGGTCGAAGTACATACGATATCGCTTAAAGCCTTTAATTCAGCTGTACAATTGACATACGTGATCACCAAATGATCGGGATAAAGTTCTTTGAATTTCTTAAATAAATGTGGTGGACAACTGTCTGATAAAGAGCAGCCTGCATTTAGGTCAGGCAGCAATACCTTTTTAGTAGGTGAAAGAATCTTTGCTGTTTCCGCCATAAAATGTACACCAGCAAATACAATGACCTCTGCTTCGGTGGTTGCTGCCTGTTGAGAAAGACCCAAACTATCGCCAACATAATCCGCTAAATCCTGAATTTCAGATTGTTGGTAATAATGAGCTAAAAGAACTGCATTTTTTTCTTTTTTCAGTTTTTTGATTTCTTCTACCAGATCCACTGTAGGATCTATAGGTTCATCAATATATCCGATTGTTTTAAGTTCACTCAAAATCATGTTTAATCTATTTCTTTGATCAAATACAAAAGTAACCAATCTTTATGATATGCTTTCCACATTATTTCTGCTCAATAATCTATAATAATATTATTTATATAAATATTGTTATTATTTATTAGTGTGTTAGTATTGTGGGAAAATAGAGTTTAAAATGCTTTTTTTGTACACTAAAGTCATTTTATTAACAAGATATTAACATTGTCATTATTTGATGTGATTGATTTTTAAGTGATTTACATTTAGTAAAAAATTTAGTCAACACGTAGATGTATATATTTTTTGTCGTGTATTGTGTGGATTTTGGCACTGAAAATTGTGAATGAAGCAATGTGTTTTGTTGATTATTTTTCTGGTTTGTGGATTTTACAGTCTTTTTGTAAGTTATTAAAAGTTATTACATACTTTTATACACGATATCCACAAAATTCGGGGTATTTGCTAGGTATTATGGAATTGAATGTAGATTATTTAGTCATTGGATCCGGTATCGCGGGTTTGAGTTATGCATTGAAAGCTGCTGATCATGGTCAGGTATTGATCGTCACCAAATCTAATGAGGATGAGTCTAATACTAAATATGCTCAAGGTGGTGTCGCCGTGGTTGTGGATAAATCTGACTCTTTTGATGACCATATTAACGATACATTAATTGCCGGTGATGGATTGTGTGATCGGGACATTGTGGAAAAAGTAGTGAGTGAAGGGCCTGATCGGATACAGGAAATTATTGATTATGGTACCCAGTTCGATAAAGTATCTAAGAGCGAGTACGACTTAGCGAAAGAAGGGGGTCATTCTGCACATCGAGTGCTTCACTATAAGGATATTACTGGTTTTGAGATCGAGAGAGCATTATTGGCTAAAGTACATGAGCATCCAAATATTCAGATTTTGACTCATTATTTTGTAGTGGATTTAATTACGCAGCATCATCTTGGACGTTTTGTGGACAAAAATACCGCTGATATTTGTTGTTATGGGGTGTATGTATTGGATACAGGGACGCATCAGGTAGGAAAGATTTTAAGTAAAATTACCGTGATGGCCAGTGGTGGTGCAGGACATATTTATTCAAGTACTACTAACCCAGTCATTGCGACCGGAGACGGTATTGCCATGGTGTATCGGGCAAAGGGAAAGATTCGTAACATGGAGTTTTTTCAATTTCATCCTACCGCTTTATATCATCCTGGCGAATATCCTGCTTTTTTAGTTTCTGAAGCTGTTCGTGGTTTTGGTGGGGTATTGAAGCGTAAAAATGGTAATGAGTTTATGGATCTATATGATAAACGAGGTTCTTTGGCTCCCCGTGATATCGTCGCGCGGGCGATTGATTCTGAAATTAAGAAGTCGGGTGATGAATTTGTTTATTTAGATGTGACTCATAGAAGTAAAACAGATATATTAAAGCATTTTCCTAATATTTATGCCAAATGTCTTTCTATCGGAATAGATATGTCCAGAGATTATATTCCGGTGGTTCCAGCAGCTCATTATATGTGTGGAGGTATTAAGGTGGATGAAAACGGTGCTACCTCGATACGGAATTTATATGCTTGTGGTGAATGTGCTTCCACGGGTTTACATGGTGCCAATCGTTTGGCTTCCAATTCTTTATTAGAAGCGGCTGTTTTCGCTCATCGTATTTATCTGCACAGCATACAGGCCGATGTAGATACTCATACTGCGATCGATGTACCGGATTGGGACGATTCCAATACCTATTTGTCCAATGAAGATATTTTAGTGACGCATAATTTACGTGAAACACAGAAAATTATGAGCGACTACGTGGGTATCGTTCGATCTGATTTTCGTTTGGAACGAGCCATGCGTAGATTAGGTTTGCTTTATGATGAAACAGAAAGTTTTTATAAAAACACTAAGCTTTCCGTAAAATTATGTGAACTTAGAAATGTGATTCAGGTGTCGTATTTGGTTATTAAATCAGCAATGGCTCGTAAGGAAAGTCGTGGTTTGCATTATACGACCGACTATCCTGATCATGCATCCCACATAGAAGATACTGTATTTTAGAACGATTATTATGCCTGTTATTTTACCTGTGAAAGGTGTTTCGCCTGAGATTTCACCAGATTGTTTTATTGCCGAAAATGCGACTATTGTAGGCGATGTAGTGATTGGTGAGCAGTGTTCTATTTGGTTCAATTCGGTTATTCGTGGTGATGTACACGCTATACGAATCGGTAATTACACCAATATTCAAGATGGTGCTGTCATACATTGTACCTATAAAAAGGCGCCTACTGTAATTGCGAATTACGTGAATATTGGTCATCAAGCCATCGTACATGGCTGCACTGTAAAGGACCACGTGCTGATCGGTATGGGCGCCATAGTCATGGATCACGCGGTGATAAACGAATACGTCATCATCGCTGCTGGAGCCGTAGTTTTGGAAAATACGGTATGTGAGCGCGGCTTTCTTTATGCCGGAGTTCCTGCCAAGAAAATTAAAGCGCTCAGTGAAGAACAAATCAAAATGCTCGATCAGTTACCACACAATTACGTGATGTACGCTTCCTGGTTTACCTAAGTCCTTATCGGGCTTGACTACGATTATTTCTCGGAGGCAATATCTGTCTTGGTGATGAAAGAGGAGGAATGATTACCCGTTCTTCTTGTTCCCAATTAGCCCTGATATTGAATATTTTATCATAATACCATACCCGTTCTGGTTGAATTTTCAAGTCCAGATTTCCAGGATCCCATCGGCCATTACTATTGGTGTCGTATGTAATTTTAAGCCTATATTTTCCTTCCAGAAAATTTCGATATACCAGATTGGTATCCGTTTGGATGATGTCCTTTTTAAATGCTTCCTTATTTTCTTCATCGATTAATTCCACAATATATTGATTGATGGAATCAGGAATTTGTATCTGAAATGATAAGTGACCGTATCGCGCTGATTCATCTAAGGTAAAGGTGGTTACGGTTTTTTCATTTATTTCTGAAAAATATCCAGTGAACGCTTCATTTTCTAAGGTCAATTCATAGTCTTTCTGTGGTTTCCAATTATAGCGAATACTTATTTTTCGCTCATCGCTACTATCCTTGGTGATCTGATAGTTCGTAATTGCTAACGAGTCTTCTTTTAATACGATTTTATTTCGATCAATGGTTCGAATGGGAGCTGTGGCAAACAGACGCAGCTGCTTAATTTGATTGACCATATTTCGATTAAGATTATTTGTAATGATCAAGTTTCTCGTATACCTATCAGCTGCCGGTCGCCTTATTAGGATTGAATCAAGCACCTTATCATCTTTTAGAACCTGAAATTTTATTGAATCAAAAGTAAGGTCGCTTACCCAGAGAAAGGCTGAGTCTCCTTGGGGATTGAAATACAGTAATTTATTAATATCTAATGAATCTGGATAGGTAATACGGACATGACCGTCCTCTAAAGGCTGATTGAAAATCATACTAATACGACTATCACGGTCGATTTTTCTATCCAAAACTTTGAATTCTTTAGGAACCTCTCTTGAAATCCACAAGTGTATACCTGTAGTGTCTCCTCTTAGATTTATGGAATCTTTAATAAAGCCGATGCTTTCATCTGCACTATTATAAATCCTATCGTTATTTAGTTCCTTTAAGGCATATATTCTGTATTCATTTTCGCGCAGATAGTTTAATCTAAAATTTCCGGATGAGTCAGTTCGTGCAAATACATTCGCTTTCCGTTTACCGAAAATGGAATCTTGAGACACGGGTATTAATAGCACAGATACATCCATTTCTGGTTCGTTAGTCTCAGCATTGATGACCCTGCCGGTAATACTAAGAGAATCAATACGATCACCTGTGGAAAACACATAGCTGTAATCTAAAACGGGATTTCCTTCATTATTATCAGCAATTGCTTTACCAAAGTTTATGACATAGGTTGTGTTTTCCGCTAAACTATCTGGAAGCAATATTTCCAGATCCCTCCTTCTTACTTTGAATTCCGGCATACTTTCCATTTCAGGAGAAATACTGATCTCTCTAAGCGGGTTATTCAAACGAATAAATTCATCGTAAGAAAGTGTAATCTGACGTTCCATGAAATTGGTTGAGAGATTTTTTGGTTCTTCGTTCAGTAAGATGGGCGCGATTGAATCTCTTGGGCCACCAGTTGGCTGTTGAATGTTAGCACATCGTATACTCGATAATATCAACACTGTAAAAAGTAATAAAAACGCAGGCCCAGCCATAAACCGGCTTTTAGTCGTTTTTGAGCGACTTTCTTGCTTTTTGATACTTGTTATCGAAAATTTCATTTTGTGTTATTACACGCCTTTATTTAGCGTCGTTTATTTGCCGGCTTATCTGCTTTATAATCAATGATTTAATCGAAATTAAGCCATATGGACCATCAGGATTGATATATCAGAGGGTGAAACCCCCGAAATACGAGACGCCTGACCTAAAGTTCGTGGTTTTACACGAAGGAGTTTTTCTCGTGCTTCTTTGGACAGAGAATTCAAGATTGTATAATCAAATTCTGGATTGATTTCTCGATCCTCCATTTTTTTAAATCGTTCTATATTGTCGAATTCCTTTTCGAAATAACTGTCGTATTTGATTAAGATTTCCGCCTGCTCCACCTCCTCTTCCGAATAGTTTTCCATCGTTTTTCTAAGATCGGGATGCCCTTCTGCCAATGCGTAAATTCCGATTTGTGGTCGGGTTAATAAAGTAGACAATTTTGTCTTCTGAGAAATAGGGCTCGAATGGTTTTTGTTTAAGATTTCGTTCATACCAACTACATCAGATGAGGTTTTTCGAATAAAGTTAACGAGTTCATTCGTATTTGTCTCCTTCTGCTTTACACTTTCCATTCTTTCATCAGAAACTAAGCCCAGTTTGTGCGCAAGTGGTGTTAATCTCAAGTCTGCATTATCCTGCCTTAATAATAGTCTATGCTCAGCACGGGATGTAAACATGCGATAAGGTTCGTCTGTCCCTTTGGTCACTAGATCGTCGATCAGTACACCGATATAGGCCTCAGATCTTTTCAAAATAAATTCATGACCTTCATTTATCTTCTGATGAGCATTGATACCGGCCACCATGCCTTGGCTGCCCGCCTCTTCATACCCTGTGGTTCCATTTATTTGACCAGCAAAAAATAAGTTCTTTATACGAAATGTCTCTAAGGTGAGGTCCAACTGCATTGGGGGAAAGAAATCGTATTCTATCGCGTATCCTGGACGGTACATTTTCGCATTTTCAAATCCTGGTACCAGACGCAATGCTTTTAATTGTACGTCCTCAGGCAAGGAGGTCGAAAACCCATTAATATACATTTCTACCGTATTCCACCCTTCCGGTTCAATGAATATTTGATGACGGTCTCTTCCTTCGAATCGATTTATTTTATCTTCGATGGAAGGGCAATATCTTGGGCCCAGACCTTGAATTCTCCCGGTGAACATGGGGGATTTTTCAAAGCCTTCCTTCAGTACTTCATGAACCTGCTCGTTTGTGTAGGTCGTCCAGCAGCAGCGCTGCTCTGTAGGCAACGGGACATTCGTATACGAAAATCGGCCTTTTTTTTCATCTCCCCACTGCTCTTCTAGTTTTTCATAATTAAGCGAACGCCCATCCACTCTTGGTGGTGTTCCCGTTTTCATTCGTCCCGATTCAAAACCGAGGTCAACGAGCTGCTCGGTCAATCCAGTAGCCGCGCGCTCCCCCGTCCTTCCTCCTCCAAAACGTTTCTCTCCGACATGGATAACGCCATTTAGGAATGTTCCATTGGTCAGGATAACCGCTTTGGATTCGATCTCCATGCCCATCGATGTTTTTACGCCTGCCACTTGGTCGCCCCTTATAATGACTTCTTTTACCGTGTCTTGCCACATGTCTAAATTCGGTAATGCCTCTAACTGCAACCTCCACTCTTCGGCAAAACGCATTCTGTCGTTTTGTGTTCGTGGGCTCCACATGGCCGGGCCTTTCGATTTGTTTAGCATCCTAAACTGGATTGTACTCTTGTCCGCTATTATACCGGAATACCCACCAAGGGCGTCGATCTCTCGCACAATTTGTCCCTTTGCTACACCTCCCATGGCCGGATTGCAACTCATTTGAGCAATTACACCCATGTTCATGGTGATCATAAGAACCTTTGAACCCATGTTGGACGCCGCTGCGGCCGCCTCGCATCCCGCATGTCCACCCCCAACCACAATAACGTCGTATTTATTAAACATATCTTCATCAATTGATGTTTCACGTGGAACATGTTCCACGTGAAACAATTTATCACTTAAAAGAGCTCGCTCAACTCGAGCCAGCGCTCAGACTTTTTATCAATTTCCTCCTGCAGCAGTTTTAATTCCTTCGCCAGCTTGCTAATTTTTTCGTGATCCGTACAAGACGACAGGTGGTCAGCCAGTTTTTTTGCGTTTTCTTCTAAGGCCGGTATTTCATCGTTTAACTCCTCGTATTCTTTCGTGTCTTTGTAAGAAGGTTTCTTTTTTTGATCCGACGCTTTTTCTGTTTGCTTGTTCGCTTCCGCAGGCTTGCTTAGCTGTTTTCTGATACGGAGATCTTCCTCTTGTTCAGTTTTATAATCCGCATAGTTTCCATTATAAATGTTGATTGTTCCTTGACCATCAAATATGAAGAGTTGATCCGTAAGTTTATCTACTAAGTAGCGGTCGTGCGAAACAAGGATAAGAACACCCGTATAATGGTCTAAAAAATCGTCCAATACGTTTAATGTATCGATGTCCAGATCATTTGTCGGCTCATCCAGAATTAATACGTTTGGGTTCTTCATCAGAACACGCATAAGCTGTAACCTTTTGCGCTCCCCACCACTTAGTTTATGGACGAATCCGTGTTGTTTTTTTGGGGGAAACAAAAAATTGGTTAACAATTGGGACGCCGTTATTACATCTCCATTAGACATGGATATATAGTCCGCCACATTTTTGACAACATCTATGACACGGTCATCTTCGTTGAAGTCCATGCCCCCCTGTTGGTAATAACCAATAATAACTGTCTCGCCTACTTGTATCAATCCTGAATCGGGCGTTGTTTTTTGAGTAAGTAAATTTAATAATGTGCTTTTGCCGCTTCCGTTTTTTCCTGCTAATCCTATTCGATCCCCTTTTTTGAACACGTACGAGAAATTAGAAATGATGTTTCTCCCGTCATAACTTTTGCTTACCTGATCGATTTCTATGATTTTATTTCCCAAACGTGCCGTCTTTACATCCAGGGAAACGTTCTTGCTTGTGCTTATGTTCGCTGCTTTTTCCTGTAAATCGTAGAAAGCTTCTATTCTTGATTTGGATTTCGTTCCCCTCGCCTTTGGCTGTCTTCTCATCCACTCGAGTTCCTTCTTCAGTAAGTTTCTACTTTTATCGACTGAAAGTTGGTCTATGGATTCTCGCTCTGCTTTTTTCTCTAGATAGTATGAATAGGACCCTTTGTAAGTGAGCAATTCTCCCCTATTGAGTTCCCTAATCTCGGTACAAACGGCATCTAAAAAATACCGATCATGTGTAACCAGAATAACGGTTTTATTTCCTGTGGTCAATATTTTTTCTAACCATTCGATGGTTTCAATATCCAGATGGTTGGTGGGCTCATCAAGGATATAGACATCCGGCTCTACAATCAGTAATTTAGCCAATGCTAAACGTTTTCTTTGACCACCAGAAAGGGAGCTTATTTCTTGGGCAAAATTTGTAATGTTTAAGCGATTTAGAATGCTTTTAATTTGGTATTCGTATTCCCAGGCATCCAATCGCGTCATTTCATCCATGATCTGTTCCAACTGTTGCTGATTTGGGTTTGATTCATGTGTGAGCGCTTCGTACTGAGCGATTACCTTCTGTTGTTCGTTCTCACTATTGAAAATAAAATCATTAATTGTTCTAAAGTCTTCAAAATCAGGGTCTTGATCCAGCATTCCTACGACTATACCCTTTTCCCACACCGCTTTCCCTTCGTTTGGCTTTAAAGAGCCGGCTAAAATACGGAGTAAAGTAGACTTTCCCGACCCATTCAATCCGACCAGCGCCACCCGGTCTCCCTGTTCTATTCCGAAACTCAGGTCTTTAAACAGCCAATGGTCTCCAAATGAATGACTTACTTTTTCTGTAGAAATGATACTCACTTTTTCGTCTTGCTATATGTTTGTCCCAACGTGCAAAATTACTGAAAATAAATCAAAACAGCCTGATCATCAATAGACGATCAGGCTGCATCCTTTTTTCAGCGTGGATTCGCGAAACGGAACGAGTGAATCAATTATTGATTGAGTACTTGGTCCAAGACCTGATGAAGCTCTTCTCCACGAAGGTTTTTCGCTAAGATTCTCCCTTCTGGGTCAAGGAGGAAATTTTGTGGAATGCCTTGAATGGCGTATTGTTCCACCACCGGACTTTGCCAAAACTGTAAATCCGAAACCTGCGGCCAGTCCTGCAATTGATCGTCTTGAATCGCTTTCAGCCACGCCTCTTTTTGTCCGGGACGATCTAAGGACACGCCAAAGATGGTGAAGTTTTTGTCTTTAAACTTATGGTATGCAGCGACCACATTGGGGTTTTCGACACGGCAAGGACCGCACCAACTGGCCCAAAAATCGATCAGCACATATTGACCCCGTAAAGAAGAAAGCGCCACCATATTGCCCGCAGTATCTGGTTGAGCGAAATCCGGCGCTATTGCTCCAATGTCCACCGATTTGAGCTTCTCCATGCGGCCAGAAACAAATTGACCAGCTTCTGTATTTTTGACAGGGTTAGATAAGTTATTAAACAGTGGTTCGATGACCTCAGCTAGGGGTTCGGAATCGACATACGGAATTAATAAGTCTAAACTAACCAGGCTGTTAGGATGATCTTTTATGAAATCGA
>DASRQK010000082.1:0-8881 GCA_035645875.1 Sphingobacteriaceae bacterium
AGTCTCCGGATGGTCATATTTATGTATTGACCGAGGGTCCGGGTCTGCTATTGAAATTGGTTCCGAGCGAATAATCGAAAAAAACGATTACAAAGATCCTCTGGGATCACTATTTATATATGAAAGTAAGTGAACTATTAGCACGCGCGCTGAATTTTGAGTTTCTCACCAAGGAGGAAGGGATGTTCTTGTATGAACATGCTTCGACAGCGGATTTGAGTTATGTGGCCAATGAATTGCGTAAAATTCAGGTCCCACACGGTTTGGTGACTTGGCAAATCGACCGAAATGTAAACACCACAAATGTGTGCATTGCGAACTGTAAATTTTGTAATTTCTTTCGCCGTCCCGGACACGAAGACAGCTACATTACCGATATTGAAACCTATAAGCAAAAAATCGAAGAAACATTTAAATTCGGTGGAGACCAGTTGTTACTCCAGGGCGGCCACCACCCCGACCTGGGATTAGAATTCTACACGACACTATTCCGGCAGCTTAAGGAGCTTTACCCCAGCTTGAAGCTTCATGCTTTAGGGCCGCCAGAGGTCGCACACATTACCAAACTCGAGGGTTCCACCCACTTGGAAGTTTTAACGGCACTGAAAGAAGCCGGCATGGATTCTCTACCGGGTGCAGGTGCTGAGATCCTGAATGATCGAGTCCGACGACTCATTTCCAAAGGTAAATGTGGTGGACAAGAATGGTTGGACGTTATGCGTGCTGCCCATAAATTAGACCTGCCAACGTCGGCCACCATGATGTTCGGGCATGTGGAAACCATTGAAGAACGCTTTGAGCACTTGGTCTGGATTCGGGAAGTGCAGGCTGAAAAACCAGAAGGCCATATTGGATTTTTAGCGTTTATCCCATGGCCTTTCCAGGATGACGGAACCTTATTAAAACGGATTCGAGGGATTACCAACACAGTGACCGGAGATGAGTACATACGCATGACGGCCCTAAGTCGGATTATGCTTCCGAACATCAAGAATATTCAGGCATCCTGGCTGACCGTCGGTAAGCGGGTAGCTCAACTTTGTCTTCATGCAGGAGCCAATGACTTTGGTTCGATCATGATCGAGGAAAACGTCGTTTCAGCGGCCGGGGCACCACATCGCTTCACTTCCCGCTCTATACAGGAATCCATCAGCGAGGCCGGCTTTCAGCCTCAGCTGCGCAATCAGCGCTACGAATTTCGGGAACTTCCACAAATGGAGGAGCAGGTGATTGATTATTAGGAGGTTTATTAATCACTATGAAGTTGCAGTTAAAAATCGAGGCCTTAATTTTTGCGTCGGAGAATGGAATTGGTCCGGACGAAATTCGAGAGGTATTGCAGGATCCCGAGCTGGAAAAAGAGGGGGTTTTGCAGGCATTGATCCAAAAAATAAAGACCAAATACGATCGGGAGGACTCTATCCTGGAGCTTCAATACCTGAGTAAGGCGTATCAGTTTTTGACCAAAAAAGAATACCACGAAACCATCAACCAACTGCAGAGTCACCGGTCCAAAAAACGGCTGAGTCAAGCAGCCCTGGAGACCTTGGCTATCATCGCGTATAGGCAACCCATCACCAAGCTGGAAATGGAACATATTCGAGGTGTAAATTGTGATTATAGCATACAACGGCTTCTGGAGAAGGATCTGATCAGCATTCTGGGCAAGTCCGAGGGCCCAGGAAGGCCACTACTTTACGGAACCAGCGATTTATTAATGGACTATTTCGGGATCAATGATCTATCCGAACTTCCTAAATTAAAGGAGATTGTATCCGAAGAAAATACGATAGGCTCTACCCAGGAATAAGGTGAAAAAAGTGAATAAATTAATTTTGATCGAATGGCGCTTTGATCATAAAAACTTATTACTTTTAGCCCTTGAAATCTACAAGAAACTTTAAACAATAAAATTAAAAAACAGATGATTCAGCGTGACGAATTGGAAGATCTGATGGAAGAAATGGAAGTAAACTTTTCCTTTCCCGATCCGGAGGATGAGGATGAAAGTAATGATCTAATCTTCGTGGATGAGGATGGATTTGATCTAGATGAATTAGACGACTTAGACGATTTTGACGGCTTCGACGACGAGGATTTCTAATCGCATCCATTGATCCAAAAATTTTAAAGCCAATCTAAACCATTGGCTTTTTTTGATAAGAAACAGGAGCTATTTTTGCAACGCCGGTTTCTTTTTACCTGTGAATGCATTCACCAAAACCGGTGCTGTGGCCAGCAAGACAATTCCCAGGATGACATATTCCAAATTTCGTTTTACCCAAGCATTCTCTCCCAACAAATAACCGGCCGTCATCAGTGTACCTACCCAAATCACGGCACCCAAAATATTATAAAGCGCAAATTTTTTGATGTCCATCTTTACAATTCCCGCTATGATCGGTGCAAAAGTACGTACGATGGGTAGAAATCGAGCCAAAACGATCGCACCTCCTCCCCTTTTGTGATAAAACTCCTCTGCCTTCCTTAAATGTTCTTTTTTATAGATCCACGTATCGCGTCTTTGCAACAGGTAATCACCGAATTTTTTTCCGGTAAAATATCCGACAAAATTGCCCGCTATGGCGGCCAACATGATGAATACCATCCACGACAATAACATAATTACCGATTCGGTCGGCGCAGCTGGTATATTGGCTATGATAATGCCCGCGATAAACAAAATCGGATCTCCCGGCAGGAAAAACCCGATAAAAATACCGGTCTCGGCAAAAATTATAAATAATAAAAGATACAATCCACCGTGCTCGACGATCCATTCGGGATCAGTCAGGCCATTAAAAAACTCTATAAATTCGTTCACTGGAAAAAGTTAATTCTAAGCTAAAAGTGTTAAAAACTGTGCCATAAATCGAAGACACCAAAAACTTAACATTATTTATGCTTTTCAATAATCTGATCAATGATTTCTTGGGTCTGATCCGGATAATCTACCTCCACCATTCGATCGTCTAACAACCACCTATTCACTACCTCTTTGTGTTTAGGATGAATATTGCGCATGACAGGTACGCCCATTTCTGCCAATGCGGCAGCATTAAGGTGTTGTTCATATTGATTCGTCATCGGGATAACCATCAACTTCTTTTTCAGAAACAATGCCTCGGCTGGAGTCTCAAAGCCGGCCCCACACAGAATCCCTGTACAAGTAGCCATACTTTGAATAAATTTCTCATTGTGAATGGGATGTATGTATATATTCCCGTCCTGATATGCAGTGTGATTGTGTTTAGAAAAAACTTCCCAACGCACATCTGGGAACATGCTTAAAAACTTCAATAATCGAGCATCATCATATGCCGGCAAGTATACCGTATAATGATCGTCATCGCGGCATTCTAACTGACGAATCTGTTGCCGAATCACTGGGGTGAAAATCCGCGAATTATACGCACGAAAATGAAAGCCATAGCGCGTCGTGGGAGGTGCATAATTTTTCAAAATAAAATGCCCCAGCACATCGATTTCCTTGGGTTTGGGAGACTGTTTGTCCAATACCGCCAGTTGATGACTTAGGCCAATACATGGTTGATCCCGAAAATTACATGCCCAGGCCGACACCGGCTCAAAATCATTGATTACGAGATCATAATCGGTCACAGGAAGCCCCTCAATCTCCTTGATCAATCGTCGAATTTTCGATCTCCTGAAGGTTTCCCAAATATCTACCCCACCATTTTTCCCAAAGATGAAACTCAAACCATTCAATCGGAATTGAACCGGAAAAGGTAAAATTAAATCGGCTTGAATACCACTCAACAATACATCGACCGCTCCGTGATTCGCCAAACATGGCACGACGTCCATGGCACGGCTCAAGTGTCCATTGCCAGTTCCTTGGATAGCATATAATATTTTCATTACACCAAACCTAAGGAATTTTTCTATATTTACTGCTGATATGCGAGTTTCATTTACATATTCGCACCCTAGTTTAAGGCCCTATATAAAAGGATATTACTGTATAGAGTTGGATTGCCATGCCGCAGAACCTTTGGACATTCATCCCATAGGCTATAATACAATTGCTTTTACATTAAATCCAAAAGCGGCGTTTAAACCGGACCAAGGCCGACAATATGATTTTAACCTCAGCTACCACGGTTTTATTTCCAAACATATTTCGCTGATTCCATTACAAGCCAGCATTAAGGTCGTGATCGTCTCTTTTACAAACACCGGCATTTCCCAATTGTTCGGAATTTGTCAATCGGAAGTCATTAACCAGATCATCCCACTCGAACACATCAATGCCGCGTCACGCTCCTTAAAACAAAAATTAGAAGATACGATCTTCTGTGAGCAGAAGGCACTTATCCTTATCGATAATTGGCTTTTGGAACAATTGAAATGCCGAAGTCACTCCCCTTATTTCTCTCATATCGACCAAGTGTGCCAACTCATACAGACCCGATGTGGTGACTTCCGCATTCGTGAATTGTGCCGTGAGGTGAATATGAGCCAATCTTCCCTCGAAAGACACTTTAAGGAAATGATCGGAATCACGCCGAAGCATTATTGCCGAATCATTAGATTTATAGCCGTCTACCAATTCATCCTAAACAACACGAACCTCCATTGGGGCGAGTTAGTTTACCGCTATAACTTCTTCGATCAAGCGCACTTTATAAAGGATTTCAAAAACTTTTTTGGGTTTTCACCGTCCAAAGTTCATCTGGCCAATGCTAAACTTACACGGGAATTGACCCTAAAAATTTAACAAATTTCGTGATTTTTTACAATAACCCGTAAGTGTGATCCATTACTTTTGTCGGTGCTATGAGAAAACTTACGTATTTAGTGCCCATACTCCTGATCACGCTGCTTTTTTCATCTTGTAAAAAGTCGGGAAATAAAGGTCCGAATGAGGAGCAACCCCAGGAGGAATTGGTGTTACTGGAAAAGGTATATAGGAATGGCCAATTGCACTTTGATTTCGCCTACGACGAAAATCATAAAATCAGGCAAATCAATCATTACAAAGAGAATGGCGATGTGAAATCGAGTCGATTGATCCAATTGGATGACCAGGGTAGAATCGCAAAAGTCATTATGGATTTTGGTCATTATACATCGACAAGAACACTAACCTTTGAAGGCGATAGAAAAGTCTTGGACGAAACGGTCAATGAATTCGACGATGGTAGTCCAAGCACCTATAGTAAGCGCGCC
Source organism: Sphingobacteriaceae bacterium (assembly GCA_035645875.1). Taxonomy (GTDB): domain Bacteria; phylum Bacteroidota; class Bacteroidia; order Sphingobacteriales; family Sphingobacteriaceae; genus DASRQK01. Next base: position 5,194 of record DASRQK010000082.1, read on the forward strand.
TGGAAATATCCAGCAGCGAATGTCATCGTAGATTTACTGTATGCGTCTGATCTGGAAACGGTCAATTATACACATACCTTTTCCTTTCTGGAGTCAGGAAATATTGAAAAGTTAGTGCGCGAAGTCCGGACACAGCCGTATCAGAATGGTTATGAGCAGTTTCAGTATGATGAGGGACTTTCCTATGAATACTTGATCGAATCGAATATTCCCGGTTACGCAGAAATGCCGATTTCAAAAAACCAAGTCTTAAACCAAAAAATATTTAAGCCGGATGGTGAACTTAGTTTAGAAATATTCTACCATAACACGTACAATGAAGCTGGATATTTGGAGAAGTACCTCGAAGAAAGCGTGAATGGTACAGAAGAATATCGTCTCATCTATCGAACAATAAGCCTTCCGTAAGTCGCACGATGAAAATTTTAATGCGTAATTATGGATTATAGTTTCTTTATTAAAAAATTTATATCTATATTCGCAACTATAAGTTCATTTAAGGAGGGTCAATGTGAGAAGGATTGGAATACTTTTATTAGTGAGTATGGCACCATTGGTGTTGGGATCGTGGGGCTTCTATGCGCATCGGCTGATTAACCATACAGCAGTTTTCAGTCTGCCTGCGGATTTAGCCGTATTTTATAAGCAATTTATAAATTACATCACCGAACATGCCATTGACCCGGATAAGCGTTGCTATATAGATAGTTTGGAATCGCCTCGACATTTTATCGATATCGATGATTTGGTCGAAGCGGATGCAGTAGACTCGATACCCATACATTGGTCCAAGGCGGTGGAAAAATTTACAGAACGAAAACTTCGGGCTGCGGGCATCATACCTTGGCAAATTGAACGGAGTTTTGCGGCGTTGAGGGAAGCCATGTACAGAAAAGATCTTCAGCGAATTTTAAGGCATTCGGCCGATCTGGGGCATTATTTGGCGGATGCACATGTTCCGCTACATACGACTAAAAACTACAATGGACAATTCACTAACCAAGTGGGCATTCATGCCTTTTGGGAAACTCGCCTTCCGGAACGTTTTTCCCAAGAATATAACTTGTGGGTAGGAAAAGTCAGTTATGTACCTTCGGTCTTGGATGAGGCCTGGCATATTGTCAGGGAGAGTAACCAACTTCTGGACTCAGTTTTAGGTCTGGAAAAAGCATTGGACGCACGTTTCCCAAAGGACCGAAAGCACGCATATGTACTGAGAAATAATATTTTACAGCGAAATTATTCAGAAAGCTATGCGGCTGCCTATCATCAGGCTCTCAATGGGATGGTGGAACGACGCATGCGAGAGTCTATTCGGCAGGTCGCAAATTACTGGTATTCGGCATGGACAGACGCCGGACGACCTGATCTCAGTGATTTGATGCGGATTACTCCCGTATTGGATACCCTAAACAGCCCTCAACCGGGACAAAGGAATCTGGGCAGGCCGGAATGGCACTAAAGTGGACGTACGGGTAATTGTTCACCCAAATGGTGCTTCAAGTGTTTGCCCTCACCATGAATAGTCCAAATTTCTTGTGGCTTCACCAGGCTAATGACCTGCAAAATATCCGCCCAATCTACATGATCGGAAATGTAGAGCGCTAATTGATTGTGTTGTTGAAGATGAGACCAGCCCGATGCGAATGCACGTACGACATTTTTGGCCCGAATGTAGGAACGAAAAGTCATGGGCGGCACCAAATAAACCTGATAGGGAGGTCCAGGATTCTTCATCGCTTTTCGATTATAAATCTCATAATTACCTAATTCAACGCCAAAATACTCGTAAATACGATGTATGGGTAGAATTCCATGATGGACCAATATTTTTCTTTCTGGACAATACTGATCGATCAACGTCGTGAGCCGCTGCGCCTTCCCAAGGGAATAAGTGCCAAGCATGATGTGCGATTGAATCGGGTTTAACTTTAAAATCTCCTGTTCAGCGGCCGGATGCTGTACCTCGGGGTCGGCGAAAGTAGTTTCGGTAATCAATACATCGGCAGGAACGGCTTCGAATGGCTCGCAGGTTGGGTCGGGCTGCATCTTATAATCTCCCGTGTACAAGTAACGAACGCCAGCATACTCCATCAGTATTTGGGCAGACCCCAAGATATGTCCAGCAGGATAAAGCGTCAAATCAACATCACCCAAACGAAAAGTCTGATGAAAACCAATTTCTCGAAATTTCGGCAAATGCATCCGGGAAAAACGCAATTCCATAAAGTGCCGAGTAGGAGCCGTGAGAAAAGCCTGTTGATGGCCTGGGGTCGCATGATCCCCATGACCATGCGAAATAACCGCGTGCTGAACGGGATCCTTGGGGTCCACATGAAAATCACCATATCGGCAATAATATCCACCCCGATCCCGAACTAAAAAGTCTTGTAAAATCATGCCATCTATCTCAGTGAATCGCAATTTTCTACCTTAATCGAACTGCGATTTCTCCTCATACAAATCTAAAAAACGGGAATGCAGTTCCAATACCTGAGGAATAAGGGCTTGAGTACCATCATTGTAAATCACAAAATCAGCCAGATTCATCTTTTCTTCTTCCGGCATCTGCTTCTCCATTCGGGCCAAAACCTGCTCTTTACTGACCCGATCCCGCGCCATGACTCGCCGAATGCGTTCCTCTGTCGGCGCAAAAACTAAAATATTATAATCATTGGCTTGATGAGATCCACTCTCAAACAACAAGGCGGCTTCTTTGACCGAATATGGTCCTGCTTGGGCATTCATCCATTCCACACCGGCCTGAATGACGATCGGATGCACAATGCTATTTAATCGATTAAGCTTTTGTTGGTCCCCAAACACTTCTGCGGCCAAATAAGCTCGATTTAATTGGCCATCAGCATCATAAACCTGATCACCAAAAGCATTTTTCAATTCGGCGATTAAATCTGGATGCGTATTCATCAGTGCTTTCGCTTCCTGATCGGCATCGTACACCGATATCCCCAATACAGAGAATATACGGCAAACCAAACTTTTTCCGCTACCTATACCTCCCGTAATGCCGATATTCAATCCCATTTGACGATCAAACTTCTTTTTATTGACATAAAAATCTACATTTTGTGGCTCTATTCGAATCAAACGAACAAAATCAGGAATTCGGCGAGGTTGAACAGCCAATGTCGACCCGCCATTTAATTCCCAGTCTTGCATATCGACAATCATTCTAAAGGATTCAGGTCCGATCTGGGCATAGTGTTCCAAGGAAACCATGAGGGTGACTTTGACTTTTCCAGGCAGCAACTTGACAGAACGATAGGCATCGTCATTCAGAATTTCAATGGACACTTCCAATTCTTTTTCAGTCATCTCGCCTATCGGCACATGCACCTGAACGACCTCGGGATATACCTTGAGGTTCGGATAAGCACGTACTTGAAGGGATAGCTCCCGCTGTAAAGAGGAAGATACCTCACTGGCCCGCAGGGTATCGGTGGGAAAGGACTCGATCTGCCGAATATCTTCAGCCGGACCACGCACGACCACATATTCAGGCGTGATTTCCACTGGTCCGATATGACCGAATTGCCTGCGGTATTTCAATTCAGAAACTAACTCTACCGGCACCCGCTTCTCTGTTTGAGCGGAAAAATCAAAAAATAGTGTATCCGGATTCACCGAGACCACGCGGTGATTGCTGGGAAACTGCCGATTAATAAAT
>DASRQK010000083.1:0-7410 GCA_035645875.1 Sphingobacteriaceae bacterium
TGTCGTATAGAAAGGTAGCGCCGTTTATTGCCACCTTGGCCCTGATGACCATCGTTCGGGGTGCCGGTTTCTTGCTTTCTAAAGGAGCTCCCATCCCGGTGGGCAGCCATTCCTCGGCCATACTTTCCTTGGGAACGGGGAGCCTATGGGGTGTGCCGACTTCGGCGTGGGTGCTGCTTAGCGTGTTTGTACTGGTATATGTCCTGCTACGTTATCACATTTTCGGCCGGCAAATCATTGCAGTAGGGTCCAATGAAGAAGCGGTTCGCCTGTCGGGCATTTCCGTCGAACGCACTAAGTTTAGTGTCTATGCGATTTCGGGATTTCTTACGGCATTGGCCGGTTTGATGATGGTCGGCCGAACCGGAGTGGGGACGCCGAATATTGGAATTGGTCTGGAGTTGGACGCCATTGCAGCGGTGGTGATCGGCGGGGCCAGCCTTTCAGGAGGTAAGGGCACCGTGGTCAATACCCTACTGGGTGTACTCATTCTCGGTATGATCGGGAACATCATGAACTTAATGGATGTAACGGCATATATGCAACAATTAATCAAAGGATTGATCATCATCTTAGCGGTGGTTTTTCAAAAACAGGGGCGTTAATTAAATAGTGCGTTAATTAATAGAGTGTTAATAAAATAGTGCGTTCAGTCGTGAATCCATTCGAAGGAAAATCGGTCAGTATGAAGCCACATCGTACACATATTCTGCACGTTGGAGTAGGCGCCTTCCACCGTTCGCACCAGGCTCTGGTCTGGGATCAATTGCGCCGATTCGATCCCGTGCGTTATGCCGACTGGGGTATTACCGGCGTGTGCCTAATGCCTTCGGACCGTGCATTGGTCCAACAGCTTCGCAAGCAAAACATGCACTATACCTTGCGCGAGTTTTCGGCTCAGGGCACTTCCCATACCCGGCAAATTCAGAGCATAGACCAGGTTTTATTGGGGCCGGATGATCGGGAGGCGATCCTGTCGGGCATCAGTGATCGGCACACGCGGGTCATTAGCCTCACCATTACAGAAGGCGGTTATGAGATAGGCCGGTCGCTGGAACACATTTTAAAAGGGGAAGCGCCGCAGACTGTTTTCCACTACCTCGCGCTGGGTTTGGATCAACGTAGGCGGGACGGTCAACGGGGGCTGATCCTCATGTCCTGCGATAATATTCAAGAAAATGGAGCTGTACTAAAAGCAGCTTTGGACCCTTGCCTTGCTGCGATCGATCCCGCACTTCCCGGTTGGGTAGAAGAGTCGGTGTATTTTCCAAATAGCATGGTCGATCGCATTACTCCGGCCACCCGGACTGCAGATGTCGACGCTTTAGAGCAGGAGACGGGTCATCGGGACGAAGCGCTGGTGGTCAGTGAGGATTACTTCCAATGGGTGCTGGAAGACCAGGTGCGTGCGTTATTGCCACCTATAGCCAATTTCGGAGTCACCTTTGTACCCGACGTTCGGCCATATGAGCAGCTGAAACTCTCCGTCTTGAATGCAGGTCATTCCCTGGTCGGTTTCTTAGGCGAGGCGATGGGCTATCGCAGTATACACGAGTCCCTTACCGATCCCCTGATCGCTGCGGCTTTTGATCAATACGCATTGCAGGAGGCGATTCCGGTATTGTCCCCACTAAATGGGGTAGATTATGCAGCCTATTATCAACGTGTGAAGTCGCGATTTGCTAATCCCATGCTCCAAGACAGTACGGCGCGCATAATGGCCGGTTCTTCGGATAAAATCCCCAAATTTTTGTTACCCATTCTTCGTGCGCAACTCGCATTACCCTCCCCACAGATCGACATGGCGACATTGGTGGTGGCATTGTGGTGGCAGTATTTGGATGGAATCGCGCAGCGTGCAGCTTGGGAGGAATTGATGGATACGCGGCGGGATGCGCTGCGGGTATTGTTCGAGGACTCTTCATCATCGGCTGAGCGATTAATCAACTATGAACCCATTTTTGGCGAATTGTCGGGGTCGGATCGCTTCGTTTCCCGGTATTATAAACTGATTCAAGACCTTCAATCCCTCGGGGTGCCGCAGGTTTTGGACCCATATTTTTTAAAACATTGACATAATGAAGGATAATCGTGTGGTTTGTTATGGAGAGGTCCTGTGGGACGAAATGCCCGATATGCGTCGGGTGGGTGGCGCTCCGCTGAATGTTTGTTATCACCTGAACCGCAATGGCGTTTCGAGTCAAATCGTCAGTCAGGTGGGGGAGGATGCGGATGGCCAATCCCTGCTGGAGTCAATCTCTTCCTGGCAGATCGATACGGGTTTTGTGGGTCAATCTCCGGAGTACCCAACCTCGCGCGTGGAGGTGCAGATTTTGGAAGATGGTGGAGCGGAATACGAAATTGTGGAGCAGGTCGCCTGGGATTATATGGAGTTTCAGGAAGCGGTGGCCAAACAGGTGGACCGTTCCTACGCGTTGGTGTTCGGCAGCCTGGTCGCGCGCAGTGAGCGTTCGAGGGCGACCTTATATGCGTATTTGGAGCGCGCGCCTTTGGCCGTTTACGATGTGAATCTGCGGCCGCCTTTTTATGATCGGGAGCTGATTTTGGGCCTGATCGCCCGTTGCCATATCTTGAAAGTGAACAATGAGGAATTGGACCTGGTGGCCGACTGGATCCGAATTTCGGCCCAATCCGAGGAAGCCCAGCTACGGGGATTGCTCCAGGAATTTCCCCAATTATCCGAGATCCTGCTGACGAAAGGCTCGTTAGGTGCCCGCTATTTCAGTGCGGATGAAGACATTTCTGTACCAGCACCTCGGGTGCGCATCGTGGACACCATCGGGAGCGGGGATGCTTTTCTCGCTGGTTTCCTTTCGCAGCGAATCCAGGGTCGAAGCACAGCCGACGCCGTGCGACACGCGGTCCTGCTTAGCGCGTATGTCGCCACCCAATCCGGCGCTTGCCCGGACTATACGGAAGATCTTTTTTTGCAATTTGAACATACATTATAAAAATGTACATGAAAAATTCGATGATTAAAGCGGTTGCGATTGCTATTGCGGCTGCTACAAGTGCTACTGCTGCATTGCTGCTTACTACGGGGACTGCTTCTGCGCAGACCCCAGAAAAATTACACACCATCCGGATCGACAATTTCTCGCAGATGCAGGATTATTTCCGTTATGAAGAGGGAAAGCCCATGATCATTTCGGGTCACCGCGGTGGTATGCTGCCAGGATATCCCGAGAACAGCATTGAGGCGATGGAGAAAACCCTAACATTCTTGCCGTCTTTTTTTGAGATTGACCCACAAATGACTAAGGACAGTGTGATCATTCTGATGCACGATGCGACTTTTGATCGGACCACCAATTTGAGCGGTCGGGTAAGCGATTATACCTATGCCGAATTGAAGGATGTGCGATTGAAAGATCGTCAGGGAAGCCTGACCGATATCGGTATCCCGACTTTGGAGGAAGCGTTGGAGTGGGGTAAGGATAAAACGATTTTTAATTTGGATAATAAGCGGATTCCCTGGAACCGTTATGTGGATCTTTTCAAGGACGGACGTTATCAGAATATTGTGCTATCGGTCCGATCGATGGAAGAAGCCTTGTATTATTATGAACGATTGGATCAGGTTATGCTCTGTGTGGCGATTCACAATCAATCGGATCTGGATGATTTCATCGAAACGGGGATTCCATTTAATCGGATCATGGCCTATGTTGGTTATTCCATCGATCCGGAACATTCTGAAGTGTATTCGTTTTTACGTCGGAAGGGAGTGATGTGTTTCATTGCGATCGCGCCCACGGCCGATAAAAATCCAACTGATTTGGAGCGTGTAAAAGCCTATAGCGAGGAAATGATGAAGAAACCGGATATCATCGAAACGGATTATCCATCATTGTTTGTTAATAAATAGGGGAACACCTATACGGTCCAAAAATAGTTCATCTGAAACTCCAAAAAGCCTATTGCACAAATGTCCGGACATTTGTGCAATAGGCTTTTCGGCGAAAAGCACATGTCCACTCAAACGCTTACCGCTTCGCTTTCACCCGAACATGATCGATTTCCACCCCGTTTCGGTCATAAAGTCGAAGATCGAGCCGGTTTCGCGTTGCTTTCATAATCAGGCCGCTGACGCTTTTACTGCCCTCTGACCAGCGAAAGCGAATCAAATCCTCGTTATGAAGTAATTCACCCATTTCGCGGCCTCTTTCATTGTCCGAAGTAGTAGTCTGCACATAAACGGTACCTCGAGAACCATCGGTTTCCTCATCTGCATAGATGGCATTGGTCCGAACGTAAATGTGGTTGTTGCCGGCTATGGCTAAGTCTACACCACATTCGTCAAACAGCGTTTTCCAGCGGTCGTATTGGGAACTGCGTCCATTGTCCCCCATAAACCACTGATAATGCGATACGACAATGATGAATTTGGCTGGATTTTCCTCGATGACTTTCCGTGCCCAATCCTGCGCGACAGCCAAGCTCGCCTCCGTTTTCATGGCCTCATTGTTCAGCATGAGAAAGAGTGCGTCACCATAGGTAAAATGATACACGACTCCTTCCTCGCCGGCATAGCCGTTAAGGGGATTGTTATTTACATGTCGAAAAAACTCATTGCTCTGATCGTTCTGTCGGGTCATGTTTTCGTGATTGCCATTGACCCCGGCCCACACCCGATTCTTAAACTGTGGATCGTCGTAGAGGACGGGCCAAAACGAATAGCTACCACCCCAGGCCGAAAGGTCCCCGGCATGGATCATGCCGTCCAAAGGTTTTTTGTTCGTTCTTTCCAATTGCGCGATCATATCCATGGCCGATTTTTGACGATTGGGAATGGGCGCATAAACGTGCATGTCTGAAATGATGCCCAATGTCCAGCGGTTTCGGCGAGGAGCAGTCTTGAAGTAGTAAATCTCGCTGTCTGAATCCAGCCTATACATATACTCCGTCCCGGGTTTCAAATCCTTCAAGGTGATGGTGTTTCGTAGAAAACGCGCGTCTTCGTAAAAATCCTCCCCATTCGGGCGTTTGGAGTAAATGCTATCAAAAACCGTGATCAGCGCCTGATCCGCCTGAAGCGTTTGTGCACGTTTCCAATTTCGGTCCGATTTTCTGGTAAAAGTAATGTACGATGCACCGGTCCCCATGTCCGTATGCCAATTCAGGTTAATTTGGGTGGATGCGTTTTCGCCCGGATTGGCGATCACGGTATAAGGAGCTGTTTGGCTGAGTGCGTTTGGAGCCATACTGAACACCGAGAACAGTAGTCCAAGTAAGGCAATAGTGAGTTTATTTAGATGCTTTTTCACAATTTCAATTAAAATTTAAATACACATGAGTCTTTGTCATAAGATGAGATAAAGTTAAAACATAATTAGCACAAATCAATGTCGTATTTTTCTAGAAGTCCTGAAACACCTCCAATTGAAAATTTAGCTTTCTTAATACGGTTAGTTTCAGGGTCAATGGAATAATTATAAGAAGTTCGAAAGTCCGCTTTTTCAAGTGTTGTATGGTCAAAAATGGCTTGTATCAAATTACAGTTGTCAAACACCACAGCTGTCAGGTCGGCTTCTGCAAAGTCTGTTTCTTGTAACCGCGAATTTTCAAAAATCGTGTGTTTTATTTTTGTTCTGAAAAACGATGAATGATTTAATTGGCAGCTGTTAAACGAAAAAGATAGTCCAAAATCGCTGCAAGAGTCAAAACGAAGGCCCAACATTTTGCAGTCCTTGAATTGAATGTCTCGAAACGCTGTCTTGTTGAGTTTTATCAAACTTAAATTGCAGCCGTTAAACATGCAGTCAGCGAATTTAAATTCAGAAAAGTCTTTATCAGAAAAGTCACAATTGTTGAACGTGCAGTTTTCGTATTCACCTTTTGTTAGTGAGTCGATTCGGTCAAATGTTTTGTCGGTGATATAATTTTCATGCATATTACATTCATTTCAATCTTTTGCAGTCATTAAAAGCGGTTTCTTTTATGCTGTGTTCGTCCCATTTCTTTTTCAAACTCATTTCGTAGGCCATTCGTTCCTCCTTGTCCAATTTATTATACGTCGCAATATCGAATACTTTTTCGAATATTGGTTTGCGTAAATATAATGGAAATTTTTCTAATTTGGCCATATTCTTCAGTACGAACAGCCGTACACCGACAGTACAGTATCCATAGGGGAGCTACGGGACTACAGTAGGACAGCATAGGGACTGATGAGGCTTAGATCGAGGTTTTTTGGCCAATTCAAAATCGATTTCAATCTCAGTTTTCCATTTTTGAAGAATGTTCCCGGTGATGACATCAATTATTGTGAAATATTGATTGCTGACTGCCGCTGAATCTGTGCCAATAAAGACTTTTGGATCCGATCTGCTCCCTGTGCTTGAGTAATGATAGGGTTTATAGACAGAGGTGATGATAGAATCATATACATGGAATTTTTCCAGCCTTCGATTCGTAATTCTCCCATAAGTCACGTTTTCTAAATATTTAGTCTCGAATCCGGTTGGGATTTTATGAGGTCGAATGTTCAGTAAAAATGTTTCTACATCCTGATGATTTACATCCATTTTACCTTGTTTGATGGGTGGTAGAAACACTTGATGGCCGATATATTTCCAATGTTCATTCAGATCTTTTAAAGGAATGCCCCAGTTTGTGAGACTGTCGTAAGCAGGGATTTTGGGGAGATTTTGGATTAAGGTTGGTGTCACCTGTGTTACGCTAATTTGTCCACTTAGATGATGCGGGTAGATCATAGTACATATGATAAGCAGTTGGAATAGGGTTCGTTTCATTTCTATTGATCAATTAATTTTAGATATTTATTGTTTATCTCCAAAATTGCATTCAGATAACGTCAGAACGTGTCGCTATATCAAACAAATTTCGCAAAACCCAACTCCTTGTACTTTATCCTCTGGTAAAGCTAATTAACTGGCTCATATCAACGCATCCACAAGTAGAAAAAAATCAATACCTTTGTGCAGAAGTGAACCCGTTCTATCGCTGTTCTCGTGGCTTCAGGGTCATCGGGGAGAGAGGAAAGTCCGGACAACATAGAGCGCCCCGCTTCCTAACGGGAAGGATGGGCTCGCCGATGGGCTTCGTGTCCGAAGGCGGGTCTGTACGGAATAGTGCCACAGAAAATATACCGTCTCGCCTCAGGCGGGATAAGGGTGAAAACGTGGGGTAAGAGCCCACGGCCTTGCCTGGTGACAGGCATTGCGGTAAACCCCGGGGGTTGAAAGACCAAATAGGTCACGGAATTCCAGGCAGTTGCTCGCTGTCCTCCCGCTGGTCGGGAATCCGTGACGGGTAGGTCGCTCGAGCCGTTCAGCGATGGACGGCCTAGATAAATGATAGAACATGCGCTTGCGCAGGACAGAATCCGGCTTACAGGGTTTGCTTCATTTTTTTTGTTTTATAGGG
>DASRQK010000084.1:0-6456 GCA_035645875.1 Sphingobacteriaceae bacterium
GAAATTTGACTACTGTATGGACTCAGCCATTGAACATCCGCTAAGACAGCAGCGAGTCTAACAGCGATGGTGGATCCTCCAAATAAACCGGTTAATATACCGATCAGCGTAATTCCGATCTGAACCGTGGAAAGAAATCTATTGGGTGATTCTTTGAGCTTGATGACCTGCCGAGCCGGCGCGCTTTTCTTGTCCGCTAAAACCTGCAGTCTGGCTTTTCGACTAGAAATAATGGCGATCTCAGCAGCAGAGAACACTCCATTTAATAATATTAACGCTAAAATAATCAGCGATTCGGTGAGCATGGTGTGATTTTATGGCTATGTATACTTCTCAAAAGTATAATAAATAAAGTTAATTAGCAACCAGGTTTTTAGCATTCTTAACTTTTTCGTCCATAAGTGCCAGTTTCAAGACTTCACCCATCTCTTTTACATAATGAAATGTTAGATCCTTAATGTAATCGGCTTTAATTTCTAAGATATCTTTTTTGTTTGCTTCAGATAGGATGATTTCCTGGATATTGGCACGTTTTGCGGCTAGGATTTTCTCTTGAATACCGCCGACAGGCAGCACCTTCCCACGTAAAGTTATCTCGCCCGTCATGGCTAATTTGTCTTTCACCTTCCTTTGCGTAAAGACCGAGGCCAGGGCAGTCAACATGGTAATTCCCGCAGAAGGCCCGTCCTTTGGAGTTGCTCCAGCTGGTACGTGTAAGTGTACATCCCATTGATCAAAAACCTTCTGATCAATTCCAAATTGATTCGCGTAAGATCGGAGATAAGCCAGGGCAATACTGGCCGATTCCTTCATCACATCACCCAAATTCCCTGTCAACGTTAACTTCCCTTTCCCTGGATAAACGGCAGCTTCAATGTATAAAATATCTCCTCCCACTTGAGTCCATGCCAAGCCAGTTACTACACCCGCTACGGAATTATCCTCATATTGATCCCTGTCGAAAATAGGTGCCCCTAAAATTTCTTCCACTTCTTTTTCCGTGATGGAGCCGGAAATAGGCTCTTCCTGCACGATTTTAGTGGCGTGCCCACGAACGATCGAACCGATTTTCTTATCCAACCCCCGAACACCCGATTCGCGTGTATATTCCTCGACAATTTTTTCGATTACCTTGGGCCTGATCGATACATCTTTCGCTTTCAGCCCATGCATTTCCCTCTGTTTCGGGATCAAATGTCTTTTTGCAATCTCAATTTTCTCCTCGACTGTATACCCATTCACTTCGATGATCTCCATTCTGTCCAGTAGGGCGGGTTGAATCGTACTTAAGCTATTAGCCGTAGCGATAAACATCACCTTGGACAAGTCATAGTCGAGTTCCAGATAATGGTCATAAAAGGAACTATTTTGCTCAGGATCCAATACCTCCAAAAGCGCAGATGAGGGATCCCCTCTAAAATCGCTTCCTACTTTGTCAATTTCGTCCAATACAAAAACTGGATTGGATGCACCTGCTTTTTTGATGGATTGAATAATGCGCCCAGGCATTGCTCCAATATAAGTTTTTCGGTGTCCTCGAATTTCAGCTTCGTCGCGAATGCCACCCAATGCCATTCGTGTATACTTTCTGCCCAAAGCAGTAGCTATGGATTTTCCCAGTGACGTTTTACCCACTCCCGGAGGCCCTACTAAGCATATGATGGGCGCTTTCATATTGTTTTTCAGTTTGAGAACCGCCAAATATTCTATGATGCGCTTTTTGACTTTTTCTAAACCAAAGTGATCCTTGTCAAGAGTCTTCTGAGCACGCTTGAGGTCAAAGTTATCGGTTGTAAATTCTTCCCAGGGGAGATCCAACAGCAATTCCAAATAATTCAATTGCACCGAATAATCTGCTGCGGCTGGATTGATGCGCGCTAATTTATCGAGCTCCTTGTGAAAATGTGTGCCTACATCCTCCGCCCATTTCTTGGACTTTGCACGTTGTTTTAGATCCTCAATTTCCAAATCAGGCGTATTTCCACCCAGTTCTTCTTGAATCGTTTTGAGTTGCTGATTTAGAAAATAATCTCTTTGCTGCTTATCGAGATCCCCACGAACCTTGTTTTGAATTTGATTCTTTAATTCCAGCAATTGGAGCTCTACGGTTAATAACTCCAGCACTTTTTCCGCTCGTTTTTTAATGTCGGATTGTTCCAAAATTTCTTGTTTCTGGACCAAGTCGGCATTCAGGTTGCTCGAAATAAAATTGATCAGAAATCGCGGACTTTCGATATTTTGAATCGCAATTCCTGCTTCGCTTGGAAGATGGGGATTCAGTTTAATAATCTGTAAGGCCAATTCTTTGATGGAGGAGATTAAAGCGGAGAATTCCTTCGATTTTTTCTGCTTTTTTTCCGCTAAGCGAGTGACCTCAGCCATGAGATAGGGCTGCTCTTGAACCACATTCTCTAATTGAAAGCGAAGTTTACCCTGAATAATCACCGTCGTGTTTCCATCAGGCATTTGAAGCACCTTAATAATTCGAGCCACCGTGCCTATACGGTATAGTTCATCCACGGTAGGGTCTTCAGTTTGGCCATCTCTCTGTGCTAAAACACCGATTGATCGATCGCCTTTGTATGCTTCTTTGACTAATTTAATAGATTTGTCACGCCCTACAGTAATCGGAATCACCACACCTGGATATAAAACCGTATTACGCAGCGGTAAAATGGGCAAGATCGGGGGCAATTCTGAATTATTCATTTCATCTTCATCCTCTTGATTGAGCAAAGGGAAAAACTCTGTGTCTTCGTTGATGATGGGTATAGCTTGATTAAAATCGTATCCGTCGAAACTACTCATGTATTTATCTATCTAATGTTTTATTTTCCGTTTAAAATTCTCCAATGGGAGCGTTCAGCCATTTTGGCAGTTATTTTTTATAAATTAGGTAATAATGCCCTATTGCGGCCTATTGACCTTCATACTGCAAGTGGTATGCCAGTTTCAAGATTCGGCCGCTCTCCCTTAAAATGTGAAAATAATAAATTTAGCATGAATTTTGATTTACTTGGAATCATTCAATGAAAATGTTAATTTTGATGATCACATTTAAAATAATTTTATGAAAAATCTAATCATTCCGATTCTCTTTTTATTTACGTCTTTTTCGGTTTTTGCGCAATCTGAAACCGCACCAAGCAACCCTAATGTGCGATTGGGCCAGAAAGCGTTGTTAGATGGTGATTTTAAATTAGCGGCTACTTACTTAGAAAAGGCTTTACCAACAGAATCGTCTGATCCGAATGTGTTGTATATGTTGGGTTATGCGCAATATCACAGCGGTGATTACCAAAAAGCGTTAAGTGCTTTTGGAAAAGTAGTAGAGATGAAGCCTGATGATGAGCGCGCTTATTATTATAAAGGAAGATTGAATAATCTATTAGCAGTTCAAAGCACGACAAGATTAAGCACTCGAGAGCGAGAAAATTTATTAAATCAAGCCATTGCTGACTTTACGACAGGTGTCAGTCTGAATGACGAGGATGTGAAGCTTTTTCAAAATCGGGCCATAGCCTATAGAGATTTAGGCATTTTACTGGGAACTGAGGGGACGGATAATTACAATAAAACAGCTGCCACCGAGGCTTATAATAATAGCGTCAAAGACTTTGAGATAGTATTGTCTTTCCAACCAGACAGAAAAGATATAGAAACTGAAATTAGAAAGGCAAAAATCTACAGAGACAATTTAAAATAGAGATTGCAGTGTATTTGGGAGGTCTTTTTTCGTTAAGGCTTCCCAAATGCTTTTACATGATATTCATTGGTCCCTACGATACGAATGTCCTGTTGTTTTCTAATCTCATAAACCGAGTCCGGTACATAGTTTAACCATTCTTTTGAACGGTAAATCCAATTAGACACCTCATTCTCAATTTCAATTTGCGTCACCTCACCTTCAGGACCTTTTTTAATTTTTATTTTCCTAGTTTTAAGATCCGGCTCCAAGGCTTCGTAAACAAGGGCATTTTCCGTAGAGTCGATGGCATAACTGTCTCTCCAGGCCGCTCTATTAATGTCGGCTTCCAGAAAAAGATCTAACTCATGATTCCAATTGGGAATGTGTAGGGTTTGGCTCTCGCTTTCCCCATTGATGACTACGGTTTTTCTCACGGGATTGTTCAAAGCACTTAAACGTTCTATTTCGGCGCTGAAGTAGTTCTCTAAACTGAAATATCGAGGCACTAAGTGATCCGCTGCGGTGCTTGGTTCATGAGAATTCTGAGGTTCCGATGACGGGTTACACGCGAAAATTCCGCAAAGCAGGAACCCAAAACCAAGGATGGGATTGAAAAATAGTTTGTTCAATTTTTTTTGATTAATGGCTGTCATTGAACCAAGATATTACCTGTCATAACTTTCGGTATCTCCAGAGCCATCATGCGTAGAATCGTAGGAGCCACATCACCCAGCTTGCCATCTGCTACCTGCCTGATATCGGGATCGATCACAATAAAAGGCACCAAATTACTGGTATGCGCGGTATTCGGAGATCCGTCCTCGTTTACCATATACTCTGCATTGCCATGATCTGCCAAGATCAAGATGGAGTAATCGTGTAAAAGGAGTGCATCAACCACTACTTTCATGCATTGATCCACGGTTTCGACCGCCTTGATGACTGCAGCATACACGCCGGTATGACCGACCATATCGGGGTTGGCAAAATTGAGACATATAAAATCGGGTTGATGCATGGGGATGTGACGGATGATTTCTTCCGTAATGAGTTGTGCACTCATCTCAGGTTGCGAATCGTAGGTCGGCACTTTGGGGGAAGGAATAAATAATCTGTTTTCTCCCGGGAAGGGCTCTTCACGACCGCCAGAAAAGAAGAAAGTCACATGTGGGTATTTTTCGGTCTCTGCGATTCGTGTTTGGGTTTTTCCTGCCTGTGAAATCACCTCTCCCAAGGTCTGGGCCAAATTCTCTTTATGAAACAAAACGCCAACGTTAGCAAAGCTATGATCGAAGGCAGTCATGGTAATATAATCAATGGGCAGGGCTTCCATCTGATATTCCGGAAAGTCTTGTTGGGACAATGCCATGGTGATTTCACGTCCTCGATCAGTTCGAAAATTAAAGCAAACGACGACATCTCCCTCCTGAATGGTGGCCATCGCTTCTCCATTATCGTTCACACGAACAACTGGTTTAAGAAACTCGTCCGTGATGCCATGGTGATAAGATGCCCGTATCGCATTTTTTAGGTCTGTAGTAGGTTTGCCTATGCCATGAACTAGGAGGTCATAGGCTTGCTTAATCCGCTCCCAACGATGATCTCGATCCATGGCAAAGTACCTCCCAATCAGAGAAACGACGCGACCCGAACTGTCCTGTAGGTGATTCTCCAAACTTTCCAGGTAACCCAAACCACCATGGGGGTCCGTATCTCTTCCGTCCAAAAACGCATGAATCGCCACCTGCTCATCGTTGAGGTGATGAAATTTTGCGGCATCACACAGACCTTTCAAATGATCAAGATGGGAGTGCACGCCTCCATCAGATAACAGTCCAATAAAATGAACTTTCTTTCCTTCTTGCTTTACGCGTAAGAACGCTTCTGCTAAAAGGGGGTGTTTATTTAGAACACCATCTCTAACCGCATGATGGATCCTGCCTAATTCCTGGTATACCGTACGTCCGGCCCCCAAGTTCATATGTCCCACTTCCGAATTACCCATTTGACCTTCAGGTAAACCCACCGCTTCTCCCGAGGCCACTAACTTGGATGAAGGATAGGATCTCAAATACCGATCTAAATGGGGGGTTTGTGCGTTCAATACGGCATTGGACTGGCTGTCCGGACCAATTCCTAGGCCGTCCAGGATTAATAAAGCTACTTTTTTTCCCACAAAACAAATATACAGATTTCATCAAGAATTTATGGCATGTTTTTGGCTTAGAACTAGCAAGAGGTTCAATATGCGAAAGTTCACGTGTCTATTTCTGCTTTTCTTTTATGTTGCACATGCATCAGGAACGAAGTTTACTGACGTGATTGACGATGTATCCTTACACTTTCAAACGGGAAACTCTAAGGAATTGTCCAAATACTTCTCTACATCCATGAGCATAGCTCTTCGTCAAGATGAAGGAGTTTATTCTAAAGTGCAATCTGAAATCATTCTGAGGGAATTCTTTAATCGAAACAGTCCCGAATCCATTGAATTTGTTCATCGCCTCGATTCTAATCCTAATTTCCGATACGTCGTGCTCAACTTAAAAACAAACAGTGGGCTCTTTAGGGTTTCGTATAAGTTAGTTTCCGAGGGGAGTCAATATAAAATGACTGAACTTCGTATAGAATAATTTTATTCTAAATCATACCTCATCAACCGCAATTTTAATTCTCTGTGCGCTTCATTGGAACAAAATTAGTACTTTTGGACCGATGAATCAGGAAGAAAAAACAGAATTAGATTTATTTATTTGCCGTGCGCTGCA
>DASRQK010000085.1:0-2849 GCA_035645875.1 Sphingobacteriaceae bacterium
GAGCGAACGATAAAAAACTCCTTCGGACAGGAAGAAAATCGGTATGTAGTGAAGACGGTGGTGCGCATGTTCGGGCAGGAATACCCCATAGAATTATCACTGAGAGACCGCTCGGACATGGAGTTTCCCATGTTACTGGGGCGGAGTTTTATACGGGAAAAATTTTTGGTGGATGTGTCCCGATCCAACCTTAATCGTTCAAATATCAAAAAAACATCGTGAAAATAGCTGTTCTATCAACAGTAAAGACTCTTTACTCCACCCAGCGACTGGTGGCGGCTGCGCAACAGCGCGGTCATGAATGCGTGGTCATGGATCACCGCCAATGCTATGTGGGCATTCAACAGAGTTCGCCCAGCATACATTACAAGGGGCAGGATGTTTCGGACATCGATGCCGTTATCCCTCGCATTGGGGCCTCGTTAACTTTCTACGGTTCGGCCATTGTCCGTCAGTTTGAGGTTATGGGCGTGATCTCGGCCAATCCCAGCCAGGCCATCACCCGTTCGCGGGACAAACTCCGATGCATGCAGATTTTATCAGGTGCCGGCATCGGCATGCCCATCACCGGTTTCGCCCGAAGTACTCGGGATGCCGATGATTTGATCAAAATGGTAGGTGGTGCGCCCCTGGTCATTAAGCTGCTGGAGGGCACTCAGGGTATCGGTGTAGTGTTGGCGGAGACTAAAAAAGCTGCATCTTCCGTGATCGAGGCCTTTTATGGATTGGGGAACAATATCCTGATTCAAGAATACATCAAAGAAGCGAAAGGAACGGATATCCGCGCTTTTGTAGTGGATGGAAAAGTCGTGGGCGCGATGAAACGCACGGCGAAAGAAGGAGAATTTCGTTCTAACCTGCACCGAGGCGGTACCGCCGAAATCATCAAACTCAGCCGAAAAGAACGGGAAACCGCCGTGAAAGCTGCGCGCGAGCTGGGCCTGACTGTGTGTGGCGTGGACATGATGCCTTCTGATCGAGGTCCATTGGTATTGGAGGTCAATTCCTCTCCCGGCCTGGAAGGGATAGAAACCGCCACCGGTAAGGACATCGCCAGTGAGATTATCATTTATCTGGAAAAGCAATACGCCGCCAAATTGACCATGCCCCGAGAGCGCAAATCCAGATCTGGCCATAAATTGTAGAATTTCTGTATATTTACACCCAACCAATACGCCGAGCGACATGAATTTTCTGAACGCCATTTTTTGGGACAAAGACCCCATTTTTTTCAGAGTACTGAGCTACGAACTCCATTATTATACCCTGTGTTTTATGCTGGCTTTTTTAGTCAGTTACATCATCATGCTGAAAATTTTTAAGCGTGAGGGGAAGTCGCAGGAGCTGTTGGACCAATTAAGCATCTATATTTTTATCGGGACTCTGCTCGGCGCGCGCTTGGGGCATTGTTTGTTTTACGAATTCGATTATTACAAGGACCACCTGTTGGAAATGTTTCTCCCGATCACCTTCGTGGATGGACAGGTCAAGCTGACCGGATTTCACGGCTTAGCCAGCCATGGTGGCGGAATCGGGATCATCACCGGACTGTACTTATTCTGCCGTAAAACCAAGGTGAATTTCCTTTGGCTGGCCGATCGCTTAGTGATCGTCGTGGCCATAGCAGGTGCCTTTGTGAGGCTCGGAAACTTCTTTAACTCAGAAATACTCGGTCTGCCCTCCGATCTGCCCTGGGCGGTGATATTCGCACGTGTAGACGATATTCCCAGGCATCCGGCCCAGCTCTACGAAGCCTTGGCCTATGTGACGATTTTCTTCATCCTATGGACGATTTATAAGCGTTCCACCTCCCTTAAAAGAGGCTGGTTATTCGGCATCTTCTTCGTCATGCTTTTCAGTGTTCGATTCCTGGTCGAGTTCATCAAGGAGAATCAAGAAGCTTTCGAGGACAGTATGACGCTGAATATGGGTCAATGGCTAAGTATACCATTCATCCTGATCGGACTATACTTGGTTTTCCGGAAGAATAAACCCGTGGATCAAATCCCGAGCAATCCCAAGACGGCCAAGCGATAGCTGTCCAGACCGAGTCCGCTGATCACGCCCCGGCAATTGGCCGCCATATAGGAATGATGCCGAAAGGGTTCTCGGGAGTGCACATTGGAGATGTGTACTTCAATAACTGGTGTGTCCACCGCGGCGATGGCGTCAGCCAGCGCGATGGAAGTATGGGTCAATGCACCGGCATTCAGCACGATGCCTTTATACGTAAAGCCCACTTCATGGATCTTATCAATCAATAGCCCTTCGTGGTTACTCTGAAAATAATGCAGCTCCACCTGCTCCAACTGGCTTTTCAATTGCTCAAAATAGCTTTCAAAATCTTTACCCCCATAAATGGCAGGCTCACGGGTGCCCAATAAGTTCAGATTCGGACCATTGATGATGATTATTTTTTCCATGAGGGCCAAATTGCAAAATATTAATGATATTTTTAACAAATCATGGGACCAATTGGAATTTTTGATTCGGGATTCGGCGGCTTGACCGTCTTTAAAGAGATTGAAAAAAAACTTCCTGAATACGATTATATCTATCTGGGGGACAATGCCCGTGTGCCCTACGGGACAAAATCCCATGAGGTGGTGTATCAGTATACCCTGGAGTGCGTGGAAACCCTCTTCGAGATGGGATGCCCTCTGGTGATCATCGCCTGTAACACCGCATCGGCCAAAGCACTGCGGGCCATTCAACAACGATACTTGCCCCTGTTCCGTCCAGATAAGAAAGTCCTCGGCGTGATTCGGCCCACATCGGAAAGCATAGGTCCGTATTCCAAGACCGGAAAAATCGGTGTATTGGCGACGCCGGGAACGGTGGAATCTGAC
>DASRQK010000086.1:0-2509 GCA_035645875.1 Sphingobacteriaceae bacterium
CTACTTGGGCGTCTTTACAGCACTCTATTTTTTTGCAGGTCAACAGCGCATTTCAAATTCATCTTGGTTTTATACCTCCGTAGTGGCCCTTTTTCTCCTGCATGGTCCTTTTTTATATGCCTATACGACGGTGCTCACTACAGGAAAAAAGAAGCTCGTTAAAAATGATGTCCTCCATTTTATTCCTTGTTTTCTTTTTTTGATTTACCTGGCAATCGCTTTCCAATTTCCGACCTACTCAGCGGGAATTACCCTGGATCATGTACACACAGCATTACGGCCACCTATTTTATTTGTTCTTTTTTTATTGTTAACAGCCGCTTCCGGTCCCATTTATTTTTACCTCTCCCTTCTTCGAGTGAAGGATTATAAAATTCGGATTCAGAATAATTTTTCGGCACTCGATCAAGCCAATTTGGAATGGTTGAAAATTCTGCTTTTAATTTTTGGGGTAGTTTGGACCGTATTAATCCTGATCGCAATCGCCCATCATATATTCCATTTTTCATCGATGGATTTCTGCATCAATGGATTGTTTGCATCTCTCTCCGTATTTATCGTACTACTGGGATATTTTGGCTTTAGACAGCAGGAGATTTTCAGGCACATTCCTGCAGAAGGGTTTCTCGAACCAGATTCCATCCCGCTGGAAACTGAAAAATCGACGCAGAAAACTTCAGAAAAGTACCGTGGAATGTACATGTCCCCGGAGGAAATGGATGCATACGTGCGTCGGATCAATCAATTTATGGAGGAGCAATAACCCTATTTAGATCCTGAATTGACGCTTGGGGTCTTGGCCGATCAACTTATGATCCCTACGCATCAGCTTTCCCGGGTAATTAATGAGCATTTTGGTCGGAATTTTTTCGATTTTATAAATGGTTATCGTGTGGCCGAAGTGAAACGGAAAATCCTTGATCCTGCATACGCCCATTTCTCACTATTGGGAATTGCCTTTGAATCAGGCTTCAATTCAAAATCAGCCTTTAATCGTGTTTTCAAGAAAATTACGGGCCAGACGCCGAGCCAATTTAAAGAAAGCGGGACCAAATCATAGGTGCCACCTTATAAACTGGGGCGATGCGCCTTGAATTTAGGGGTACTTTTGAAGTATGAAAACAATCAAATTTAAATTAGAAGAACTCACATGCCCCACGTGTATCGCGAAGATCGAGACGGTTTTAAACAAGCAGTCTGGGGTTACAAAAGCAAAAGTGTTATTTAACACTAGTCAAGTCAAAGTCGATTTTGATGCAGATGTAGTAAGTGGCGATGTTTTAGCCGAATTAATTGAGAAAACGGGTTATCCCGTACGCTCTCGTGCTGAAAGAGATAGGAGGTAAGATGAAACAGCAAACCAGAAGTAAACTGACTGCGCTTTCTGGAGTCGGGCTTCTTTTATCCTTAATATTTCATGTGTTCGGGCTGGATCAGACGATTTTCAATGGATCCCTTACGATCATTGATGGATTGCTGATATTGTCCACGTTGATCGCCGGGTATCCCATCCTTATCAAAGCCTGGCAAGCCGTGCGAATGCGAGTATTTAGTATTGAATTGCTGGTATCCATCGCGGTCATCGGCGCTCTGATCATCGGAGAGTATGTAGAGTCGGCGGTCGTATCCTTTCTCTTTCTTTTTGGAGCTTACCTGGAAGCACGAAGCTTGAGTAAGGCGCGGGCTTCGGTCCGAGCATTATTTGATATGGCTCCTCAGGAAGCAATTGTGTTGCGGGATGGCACTCAAATGACCATTTTGGCAGAAGAGGTCGCATTAGGAGATCATGTGGTGGTCCATTCTGGAGCGAAAGTGCCTGTGGATGGAACCATTATCTCTGGGCAGGCGGCATTGGATGAGGCGGCATTTACAGGTGAATCCATACGGGTCAATAAAGTGGTAGGCGACTCTGTCTACGGGGGCACCATCGTAGATTCGGGTTATATCGAAGTGTTAGCCGAGAAGGTGGGAGAAGACACCGCTTTTTCTCAAATCATCGAATTGGTGGAAGAAGCGCAAGAATCTAAAGCGAAGACCCAAAAGTTTTTGGAAAAATTTGCTGCCTATTATACCCCTGGTGTGCTCATTTTGTCCCTCATAGTGCTGCTGGTCACCTGGGATATCCACCTCACGCTTACTTTTCTGGTGATCGCTTGTCCTGGTGCTCTGGTGATTTCTGCGCCTGTATCTTTAGTGGCCGGTATGGGTAACGCGGCCAGAAACGGTATTTTGATTAAAGGCGGGGATAAAATGGAGCAGCTCGCCCGATTAAATGCCTTGGTTTTTGATAAAACCGGCACCTTGACAAAAGGAAAACCAGAAGTGACTGCTATTCGCAGTTGGGGCATGAGCTCTGAACAATTACTCCAGATGACAGCGGAAGCGGAGTCAGTTTCCGAGCATCATTTGGGACAGACCATTGTCCGAAAGGCCAAAGATTCCGGTTTGGAATTACGTCATAAACCTACTGAAGTTGAAATCCAAAAAGGCAAAGGACTGCAAGTGTTAT